>JAAYBH010000459.1 GCA_012718935.1 Clostridiales bacterium | reverse complement strand
ATGGCACTATCTCTGTTGCAGGTGGGAGCTATGGCGGCGAATACGAACGATGAGCCCCGCGATATAACCTTTGAACTGGCAATGGCAACCGACCTGAAGGGACTTGGCCTGTTTGAGGGCGTCGGAACAAACTCCGACGGGAGCACAAACTTCGACCTGAGCCGTGCTCCTTCAAGGCTTGAGGCACTGGTCATGCTGCTCCGCCTTCTCGGAAAGGGTGCGGATGCCAAGATGTATAACGGTGTGTGCCCGTTTACCGACGTGCCCAACTGGGGAAGGCCCTATGTGGCATACGCTTATGACAATGGGCTGACCAACGGCAGTTCCAAAACGCATTTCGGCATGGGTGACGCTTCCTGTGCGATGTATCTGACATTCGTGCTGCGCGCGCTGGGCTATTCCGACGCGGATGGCGAGGACTTCACATGGGATGACCCTTTCACTCTGGCTGAAAGAGTCAAAATCATGCCAGTGGGCGTGGATACCAAGAACTTCTGGCGGGCGGACGTTGTCGCCGTGTCCTATGCTGCGCTCTATGCGGCGAATAAAGGCGGCACGCAGGCTCTCTCCGAAAGTCTTGAGGCGCAGGGCGTATTTTCGGCGACGCAGTTCAAGGAAAATACTGACGAGCGCCTGCTGCTTGCGCACACCATTCCCGAGCTGCGGCTCGAGGGCGACTGGCCTTGCTCGGAGGAATTGCTGCAGGAGAAATGGGCTGAAATTTACCCTTATTACTGCCGGTATCACGGTCTTCCGACCAAGATACTGACCGAAGGTGTCACATGGATATGGGACGGCGGCGCACATGGCTCGGACTATGTGGAATACAATGCTGCGACAAACTCGGTACTCATGAATCGTTTGAATCATCACCGTTATTTCAGCGACGATTTTCATTATGACTATGAGGATCTTTTCCTACAGTGTATGCACGAGACCTCGCACCTCTTCTGGCAGGCGGGCAGCGAGAACATCATGACCGCCTTCGGCCAGTGGGCGTGGGAGGCGACGGCGCTTGTGGCAGAGAGCATGTATTTCGCCGAGTGTTACAATGACTATAACCACTCTAATATCCGCCGCTTCGACTGCACCGAATTCTGCGGCTGGGACGCCGTCAACGGTGTTTTCAGCGATTCCTGTAAGTATGACAGAACCATAGCCAACGGCTCGGCCACGGATACCTTCATTTATCTGTGCAGCGTGCTTTCCGACGAGGGAGAGTGGAACTATTTTACAAAGGTCAACGGACTGCGTATAAAGCGTTATGAGGAGACCGGCGAACTTACGGTCACGCTCGACCAGTACGCCGCATTGCTTGACGAGGCGGCGGAAGGCAGAACGATCGACGGCATGAAGCCCTCGGATTGGTTCCGCGCACGTGCCATCTCCAATACCGACGGCGAGGTGGGCGATTACCTGATCACGTATCCTTTACGCTCCATCGATGGTTACGCCGCTGTGTCCTATGCCTGTTGGAACCGTTTTGTTGACGGGCAGGGGGATAAGCGGGAGAAGGCTTACGCCGGTCAGAGCATAAAACTCAAGGCATTCACCCCCTCGGGAGAGCTGGTCGGCAGCGCAGCGGTACAGACAGACGACCATGGTATCGGCGGAGCCGAGCTGAAGCTCGCCCCTGGCATCGCCGATAATACCGCTCTCAAGGTCACGGCCACGACGACCATCGGCGGCAAGACCATGACAGCCAGCACCTATACGATCTATGACCAGTTCTGGGTCAAACCCGACGTCAAGGAGCGCATGTACCTCGTTCTTCTCGATGCAAACAGCGATATCGTCACCGATATCAAAGCGTCTGACGTAAAGGTCACGGGCGCGAAGTCGGTCGATACCTCGGCGCTCTCCGGCGGCGTGCTGGTACTGAACGTTGCAACCGGCGGCACCGCGAATATCAACATCGGAGGCAGTACGTTTACGCTTTCACAGCTCATCGGCGTGCGCGTCGTACCTGTCACGGTCCGCTGACGCCGGACATAGCAACTATCGCAACATTTAAAAGGAGGCTTTCCATGAAACTCAAAAAGATTTCGTGTCTGCTGCTGTGCTTGTGCATGGCTACGTCGCTGCTGCCGCTCGCCTCGTTCGCCGCAGACGTGACAACCGCGACACCGCAGTACATCAACGCAACGGGGTGGGAAAACGAGGAACCCACCGGTCTCGAATTCGGTGATTTTGACAGTACAAACACCATGGCTGTGCTCATAAACGACACGACTGATGACGAGAACGTCGACACTTACACCACATCCGCGAATGAAGCCAATCGATTGTTGCTCATTAACAACGCGGCTGTCACCGTGGGCGAGAACGGCGTGCCGGGAGAATTCCGCATCGCCGGCGGCACAGGCTCGCTGACCATGGGCGGCATGACGGCAACGGTCGGTAACTATACGACGATGTTTTCCGACGACGCCACCGCCGATATCACTGATATCAATGACGTAGCGGGCTATTTCACCTCATCCGCTATGGAGAGCGCGGTCTATGATTACGATGTCACGGACGATTTCACCCTTGATTGGACGCTCGACGCCTACAATATGACGATAACTGCTGGAAAGACGCTTACCATCGCCGCGCCGACACCCACCGAAGAAGAGCCCGACCCCCAGCCCAACCCCCAGCCCAACCGGCTTGTCATCGAACACTCCTTCACCGTACAAGCGAGCGGCACGTTCACGGCGGCGGAAGGTCAGCAGCTTGAGATATGCGACAACGCGGCTGTATCTGGAGTGACGCTCTATGACACAGACGGCACGACGGGGTATACGCTTGAGCCCGAGCACAACAGCGAGACCTTCGTCTGCACCAATACGGGCACGGAGCAGGCTCCTGTCCTCAGCTGGGTACGGCAGAACCCCAACAGCGGCCCCACCGTTCCTGAGAATGGCATGTTCACCATCGATTGGGACGACGGCACGCCGCCATCCGGCGCCGCCGCCGTGGTGAAGTACTCCATTGATGGCGGAGAGGAGGTCACCCCCGCGACCCGCGATGATGCCGCCGATGTCGCGATAGACGCAGGCAAAGACCTTACGATATCCTACACCCCGCCGAAAGACAGTGAGGAAACGGCAATGGACTTCTGGGGCATCCGCGTGACGAAGCGCGGCAGCCCGAACGATATTGTAACAGACGTTCTCAAAGCTAGTATGATAAATACCAGCGGCGTCTACTCCTACACCGTGACCCGCGAAGACAGCGAAACCGCCGGCCTTCTCGTGGAAGTGTTCCTTACCGACCCGTCGAGCGGCGGAGGTGGCGGAGACGATCAGCCGCAGACGTCCGTGTTCCGCGTCAGGTACGACAGCAACGCCCTGACTGCCACATATAAGATAAATGAGGCAGCCGCAGTCGCCGCCCAGGACAGTCAGGACGTGGACTACCCCGAAAATGGCAGCGTTGTTCTCACCTTCGGCACCATCGCGGCCCAACAGGGAGAACCCTCCAACGTCTTCTACGGCATCGTCGTCTGGGATGGCATGAATTACGACTACATCAAGGCGTCAGAGCTGACGGACAACAGCTACACTATCTCAACATTTACCACCTCGCTCGAGATCGAGGCGATATCCCGGCCAGCACCGTTCGACGGCGAATACATGGTCGAATATGATGTCGGATCGGTATCTGTCGGCGACACAGTAAAGGATAATCAGAGTATTACCTCCTTCACCACGGACAATCCCCTCATCTTCAGTTTCACACCGCCGGATGGTTTGACCGAGCCTTACAAGGTCATCGTTGTCCCCAACGGCGAGGAACCCATGGATATGACATCGTCCGTCTCGGAAGGCACCCTCACCTCCACGCCGGCGGATACCACCGGTTTTACGCTCCGAGTCTACTGGACCGAGGCGGAATACAACTACGCAGCGCTGTGCGACGGTGATGGCGAGTTCATGATAGAGTACCGCTGGAACGGCGACGGAACGGTGACACATACCGGCGGCGTCAGATTCGCATCCTACGGAAAATCCACCCGCGTGGTGCTGGCAAACGACACCGAGAGCATCGATCTCTCCTTGACGCCGGACGGAGGACAAACCGTGGACGGCGTCTGGCAGGACGGCGCACAAAAAGAGGCCGGCACGGATTATCAGACCGCAGGCGGGACGTACACGATGGCTCTCAACAACAATTGGTCGAGCGTTGACGTCTCTTTCACCACGCCCGCCGTCACCCACACCATAACCCCGTCGCTTGTCGGCGGCAACGGAAGTATCAGCCCGAATACCGTCCAGACCGTGGACGAGGGCGAAAACTGTCAATTTGCCTTCCAGCCTGCCACTGGCTATGAGGTGGATGAAGTCCTTGTTGATGGACAGAGCGTTGCTATTACGCAGCCGCAGTACGAATTCACGAACGTGACCGAAAATCACACCATCTCTGTAAGCTTCAAGCAGATCGCAGGGCAGTCCGGCGACCCACTCGCCCTTATCGAAGGTCGCCACTGGGCTTACGGCGGCGCTGACAATGCAGTTATAAAAGCCGGCTTTGCGGCAGAACTCTGGGATATGGCTTCCCATGAGTTTTCCGGCGTGTTTGCAAACGCTGAAGCCGTTGCCGCGGCGGTAACGCTAAGCGCTGACACTTCGAGCGAAAACAGCGAATTTAACATATCCGACTCAACGCCATGCCCCTATTACACCTATACCGTGGAGCTTGGGGAAACCGACGCCACAGGCAGAGTATATGTCCTTGCCAATGCAACGGATTATGTCGTCATGACCACAAAGGATAGTATACATACGTTCAACATCGTGTCAGGGAGCGAATGCTCGGTAATTGCCGATTATGGAGAGGGTGGCATTGCGGTATTCGGCAACGGTGCGGGCATTGAGGGCAGACTCAGCTCCGATGACAAATATACGGCATTCCATGTTGCCGCTCGCGCTGGTCTGACTGCCGACGCTTTCCGTTTGGCGGTATATAAGCCGGAATTTGTAGGTGTAAAAGCTGTGACTGCCGGTGAGAGCAAATATGCGGCGGCATGGGGCTTTGCACAGTTTCCAGTCGCTTCCTTTAATGGTTCGACCCCGGAGGAGCCGGACGAATATCCGGTGTTCTTTGGAAGCACATCCATGACACTTTCACAACCCGATGCCACAGGCTTGACAGTGACAGCCATTACAGGCGTGACGACCACTCTGCCCGACGGTGCTGTGACGATAACCGATAATCAAAATGGCAGCTTCACCGTCACCTTCAACTCCAACTTCTACAACGAGGTGCCCCTAATTATCACCTACACGGACGGCAGCAGCACACAGACTGGCTACCTCGCCATCCAACGGGTAGGCATTGACATACAGGCTTATCAGAAAACAGGCAGCGATGCCACATATAACACTAACCACGGGACAGACCCCGGCTTGCAGGCTCAGGCCTGGAGCGATGACAACTACGCTGTGTACGCGACATACTATTATCCCACAGCATACCAGGAGCAGGTTGCGCTCTATGCGACTTACACTTGGGCGGATGGCACCGTGACGCGCGAGTCGATTAATCAGGCGACACGCACTGCTTCCACAGGCGGCACCGTCGCCATTGACGACTTTCTGCTTTACAAGGGCGTGGAATCCGCGGCGCCCGTCAAGGTTGAAGTTACCGCGGTAAAAACCGGCACGACGAGCACCGCATTTGCGGGCGCGACTCTCGGCTCTGGAGCCGGCGTCGTTTGGGTGCGCGACCTGAGTATCTGAGTGTGATAGGAGGAACAATATGAAAAAAACAGTTACAATTATACTTATCATCGTGGTTGTGCTGACGCTCTGCGTCCCAGCGCTGGCTGTAGACAACGGCGTCGCAACCCTTGACGCCGTCGGTACGACCGCTTCCGTCACCGTTTCCGGCACGAGCGCAAACGGCGTTCTCGCCGTTATGACTGAGGTTCTGGACACCGACGGCACTACTTCGCTTGCCATGAAAAGCTTTGCAGTCTCAGGAGGGAGCTTTTCTGGAGTGATAACCGGCGTGACACTGTCCGCTGGTGCTACATACACCGTCCGCGCTGCGGACTACAACGGCGGTACATGGACGGCGACGACCTTCACGGTTCCGCTCCCGCTTCCACCGATCTCGGTCTCCGCATACACGTTGACCTTCGTGACCAACGGGGGCAACAGCATAAACACGCTTAATCTTTCGGGGGGCAGCGTGGTCGAGCTGACAAAATACGTTCCGACCCGCGAAGGCTATACCTTCTCCGGTTGGTATTCAGACGAGGCGTTGACAAATTCGGTTACAAGTGTGACGATCACAAACAATATGACAGTCTATGCCGGCTGGAGTTGGATTGATCTCTTCGCGGATGTGGCGGAGGACGATTGGTTTTATGGCGATGTGGTATACGCTTATGAAAATGCCTTAATGAAAGGTACAAGCGACACGACCTTTGACCCACACGGCACTATCACCCGCGGCATGATTGTAGAGATTCTCTATAGGCTGGAGAACAAGCCCGCTGTTACCGGTGCCTGTCCCTTCGATGATGTGGCCTCCGGCAAGTATTACGAGAACGCCGCCACATGGGCTGCGGCAAACAAAATTGTGGACGGCTATGGCAATGGCAAATTTGGCCCAGAAGACGCCATTAATCGTGAACAGATGGCGGTTATCCTGTACCGCTATGAGCAGTACAAGGGCGGTGGCTTCAAGGGAGCGTGGATGTTCCCGCTGAACTTTCCTGATGCCGATAAGATTAGCGATTGGGCATATGAGGCCATGTGCTGGTGTACCATGAACGATATTATCGGCGGCAATGACGATGGTACGCTTGCCCCACAGGGCAATGCTGAGCGCTGTCAGGCCGCCGCGATCCTGCACCGGTTCTGCGATAACATTGAGAAATAGGCGAGGTGTGCACCATGAAACACATACGAAAAACATATCACATTGATAGCATCAGGCTGTATGAAATATCGCCACCACTATTATCAATCAGCTCCGGAAATTCTTCATGCAGCTATCTGTAATCTGTCCGGCTCTGCCCCTCCTTTTTTGGAGGGGCTTTTTGTAGTTAAAAAACTTCACGTTAGACATGGGGTTTAGAAAAGCTTTTTAGCGGTGAGGATATAATAAAAACTCCTTTTGAAATGATTTTTTCAATTGACTGAATTTCTCCAGTTCAGGCGAAAAAAATAATTATTATTGCTAATTTTTTTATCATGTGTTATACTTTTACCGAAAAAATACGCACACGGTATGATTGCCCGTTAAGTGCCTTAGGGTTTCAAGGCAGGATGAATACCGTGGTGGTATAAACTTAAGGAGGAAATATCATGTCAGTTATTTCAATGAAACAGCTTCTGGAAGCGGGCGTCCATTTTGGACATCAGACCAGGAGATGGAACCCTAAAATGGCCGAATATATCTTTACGGAGAGAAACGGCATCTACATTATTGACCTACAGAAAACTGTAAAAAAGGTTGACGAGGCATACTTCTTTATAAGAGAGATTGCCATGAACGGTGATGACGTTCTTTTCGTCGGCACAAAGAAACAGGCGCAGGATTCAATAAAAGAAGAAGCGGAAAGAAGTAGCCAGTACTTTGTAAATGCAAGATGGCTCGGAGGTATGCTCACTAACTTCAAAACTATCCGCAAGAGGATCGAAAGACTAAACCAGCTTGAAAACATGGAAACGAACGGATTGTTTGAAGTACTTCCCAAGAAGGAAGTTATCAAGCTTAGAGGTGAGATGGAAAAACTTGAAAAGTACCTCGGCGGGATTAAAAACATGAAGAAACTGCCTGGCGCAATGTTTATCGTTGATCCCAGGAAAGAAAGGAATGCCATTCTGGAAGCAAGGAAGCTCGGTATTCCGATTGTAGCAATAGTTGATACGAATTGTGACCCTGATGAAGTTGATTATGTTATTCCGGGTAATGATGATGCAATAAGAGCTGTTAAACTGATTGCAGCTAAAATGGCAGACGCTATTATCGAAGGACGCCAGGGTGAAGATATGTCAACGGGGACAGAAAGCGAAGAAGCCCAGGAAAAAATAAATGAAGTGGATGTTGAACAGGGCGGTGCGCAGGAACTCACAGAAAAACCCGCGGAAGAATCAACGGAAGAGCCTGCAGTAGAGATTGAAAATCAATAATTTATCGATTGGAATAAAGACCGTTTGAACGGCTAATAATAAGATTTGTTTGGAGGAATATGGATGGTTACTGCTGAAATGGTAAAACAGCTTCGTGAAAGAACAGGCGCCGGCATGATGGACTGCAAGAAGGCGTTGACAGAAGCAGATGGCAATATTGATAAGGCAATTGAATTATTAAGGGAGAAGGGTCTCGCGGCAGCGGCAAAGAAATCAGGAAGAATAGCCGCAGAGGGACTGGTTGAATCATATATACACGGCGGCGGAAGAATAGGCGTACTTGTTGAGGTAAATATTGAAACGGATTTCGCAGCAGCGAATGAAGAGTTCAAACAGCTTGTCAAGGATATAGCCATGCAGATAGCTGCAGCCAAGCCGGAATATGTAAGGAAGGAAGAAGTGCCTGCAGAAATTATTGAAAAAGAAATGAACATACTCAGGGCTCAGGCAAAGAACGAAGGAAAGCCTGAAAAAATCATTGAGAAGATGGTTGAAGGAAGGATTGAGAAATTTTACAAGGAAGTCTGCCTTATGGATCAGCCTTGGATAAAAGACCCTGATAAGACAATACAGCAGCTTGTCACCGAGAAAATTGCAGCAATCGGTGAAAACATTAATGTCAGGAGATTTGCACGGTTTGAAAGAGGAGAAGGACTGGAGAAGAAGGAAGAAAATTTCGCGGAGGAAGTTGCGAAACAGATAGGCGGCTAAAATCCGAGGGAGCATACAAAATATGTTCCCTTTTTAGTATGGCCTTTATTTATCAAAAACCCTACTGCAAAGTAAATCCGTTCAAGTTTTACAGCGTATCAGCAGGAGTTTTTGAATTTGTGTAGAACAATTATCAATGGGCGTGAAATAGTTTATAAGGAAAATGACGGAACAATTCTCAAGCCTATCAATTATAACGGGCGTATATATGTGCCAATTAGGGCGGTAGCTGAGGGACTTGAGTGCGAAGTAGATTGGGGAAGTGGTAAATACGCTTTTGTGCAGACACCGAGGGAGTATGAGGTAAATGGTAAGAATACAACCCTGTATGAGTTCTATAGTGCGTTAACTGTGACGAGTGGATACAATAATTCGGGCATATACGTTAAGATAGACAATGAAGAGCTTCCTCCTCAGGTGCAGGAATATTCTTATATCAGTATCTTGGTGGACAGAAAGGATTTTGATATAGTTGAGATACTCGATGAGATTGAGCGTGGACAGTTTCCGGGCGTACTATTGGAAAAAGACGAGTTTAGGCACACTTCCCGATTTAGCGATGGTTCGTATATGACAGTAATGTTGTACGATGACAAAAAGCAGCCTATCGCCCACTCTAAGGTAACTAAAAAAGATGTGAATTATATAAGCTTGGGGGATCCTATGGACGGGATAGTCGAAGAAGTCGGCGCTGTGCGGGCAATTCGTTCTGAGGGTAACAATTATTTTTCGCTGTTTGTGGACTATAGCAAGTTATCAGTCAAGTCTAAAGGTTTTGCGTACGTTGCCTGTTCTGGCCATCAAAAGCCGATTACCAATGGCGATGTACAAAAGCAGTTGGGATTATTTGATGTAGATAGTTCTTTTATGCGAGACATAAGAAACTATTATCCCGATAACGGGTTTTCGGTATCCAGGCTGCCGTGTGTTTTGTACTATCTAAATTCAGATAGAAAGGTATTGGGTTACACTCGTGTTAACGAATAGCATGCACGGTGGGGTAATAGATAGTGGCCTATTTATAAAATTAGCTTCAGAGCGGTTTGGCAGTTGCAGGTTTGCCATATTTAAACCGTTTAAATTGAAGACAACTTATATCCCATATTCGGGGAGTCGAATAGATCCGGAAATATTGTTGGAATACAGGAGTGTTATAGCGTACTCTGCCTATACTGACGTGGCAGCAGATTACTATATAAGGGAAACTGTAACCCCGTGGGTAGTTGGCCAGGTGAGGAAACTTGCCAGACCATCCAGTCCGCGTATTTATAATGACTATAGCGTTTCAAGGAAAGAGGTTGCTGTGCGTGCAGGACTAGGCAAGATAGGGTACAATGGTTTATTGCATGACAACAAGTTTGGGTTTAACTGCAAGTTGGATTTTGTAGCAACTGATGTGGAGTTACACAAGTAGTGGCTTTATTGTTCTTTTTCTGTGATAACTCTTTTTAGAGTGAGAGCTTCTTGTCGGTTCACTATGAACCGCACCTCGGTTCAGTAAAAAGACAGAAGCTTCCCTTGGTGGAGAATCCGACTTTTGAATATATTGCTATTACTATTTTCTCAAAATAATCCGATTGCTGGTATTGCTTCCATTCTCCCGATAGCGAACCTCCTTTTCAATAAGCCCGGCCTTGACCAAATCATGCAAGGCTCGCTTGACGGTACTGCGGGATAATTGCAAATCAGAAGCAATGGTATTTATTGAAGGCCAGCAGTCCGATCCTTTTCCGGCACGGTCACGAAGGTACATATAGACAGCCCTCGCCCGATGTGGAAGCTCCTCCGGCGAAGCACTATAGATATCCTTGAAATAGCTCATTTCCTTCAGCTCCTTTAGGTTCGCAAATGACTGCGACGTTTGGCAGTCGTTTCAACGGTTTCTGCCACCGGGGTATGAAGCGCCCCTGTTCCCATAGGCGGTTCCAGCCCTTCTCCTGCTTCTTCCTCTATCATCAGACAGGCCGCATGCTTTCGGACGATATTTTCCTCCAATGTTAATGCTACTCTAAAATTGTACCATATACCGGTAAAAAAATAGGCCACCTTAATCAAATTTCCTGTATGATTATGTTATCCAGACATTGTCATATAGGAGGAAAGGTATGATTAAGATGGCACAGTTAGAGAATATCAGAAAAATGTACTTCATGGAAGGCCTAAGTATTAGGGAAATTAGCAGAAAGACTGGTTTACACAGGGATACAATATCAAGATATATTTCCCTGGAGGAACCAAAACCACCGAAATACAAGTTTACTAAGGATCGCATGCATCCGGTGTTAGGTCCGTACATACCAATGATCCAGCAGATTCTAGAGGACGATAAAACCAGGCATAGGAAGCAGCGACACACAGGAACAAAGATCTTTGAAATCTTAAAACAGGAAGGCTTTACGGGCGGCTACAATACGATATCCGATTACTTAAGAAAAGAGTACCGGAAGCAAAGAGAAGCATTCCTCCCATTGGAGTTTGAGTTGGGTGCCTATGCCGAAGTTGACTGGACGGAAGCATATTTCTACCTTAGAGGGAAAGAAACCAAGGCACACATATTTGTTATGAAGCTAAGAGGTTCAGGCGGTTTCTATGTCAGGGCTTACCCATTTGAGAAGCAGGAGGCTTTCTTTGATGGTCACATCAAGTGCTTTGAGTTTATGAATGGTACACCCTACAGGATAGCATACGATAATCTCAAGACCGCAGTTAAAAAGGTGCTTCAAGGTGGCAACAGAGATGAACAAGAGCAGTTCATAGCCCTTCGGACGCATTACCTTTATGATTCCACCTTCTGTAGACCAGCCCGCGGTAATGAGAAAGGCGGAGTTGAGAATGCAGGCAAGGAAGCTGTCAGGAGGTTTTTTGTGCCTTATCCGGATGTTGATTCCTTTGATGAGTTAAACAATTACCTGCATAATGAATGCCTTAAGCTATTAGAGGCAAATCCCAAGTGGGAGGCTGAAAAGGCAGCATTAAGGCCATTGCCGGCAGTAAGGTTCGACGGAGCAAGGTACAAGGAAGCCAAGGTCAACCGGTACTCCATGATACAGTTTGAAACAAACCGGTATTCTGTCCCAACTTCATATGTCGGAGAAAGGGTTACGGTCAAGGCTTCAGCAGAAAGGGTTGACGTATTTTCAAAAGGCTCGGTTATCGCAGAGCATCCGAGGGTACACGGTCGTAATCAGGATCAAATTACACTTGATCACTATCTTGATCTTTTGCTACAGAAATCACGTGCATTGGCGAACACAAAAGTATACAAACCTCAAACTCTTCCGCCTATTTACGAACAGTATCGTCGTTGCCTGTCATCAAGAAATCCGAAAGGCAACCGGGAATTTGTGAAAATATTAATGCTTCATAGAGATTATCCGCCGGAGCAGGTAGCTGATGCTATTGAACTTGCAATGGCATACAATGTCTACGGATATGACGGAGTTTTAAATATATTGGGACAGACTCTTGTGTCAAGCCACAGGGTTATCCCTATTAGCAAGGAAAAGCTTCAGAGCATTCCTGAAGTTACTGTAAAGCCGCCGGACCTTGATAAGTACAAAGCCCTCATGTCAGGAGGTGATCGTCAATGCCAGTAAACAAAATGCTGCTGGAAGCATATCTGAAAAAGCTTAAAATGCCTCAGGCTGCCAAAACATATGAGTCTCTTGCTAGGGAAGCGTCCGATAACAATCTTGACTATGAAGGGTATCTGCTTGGTGTCCTGGAGCAAGAGATCCATCAGAGAGAAAACAATAGAATCCAGAGAGGTATACGGCAGGCTAGCTTCCCGGTTATTAAAACACTGGAAAGCTTTGATTTCAAGGCGATCCCCTCCATAAGCAAGCCGAAGCTTCTAAAGCTTATGCAGGGAGAGTATATCAAAAATCGAGAGAATATCATACTAGTCGGCAATTCCGGTGTTGGCAAGACGCATATTGCAATATCGTTGGGATATGAGGCCTGCCGCCAAGGAATGCGTGTAAAATTTTATACTGCTGCCGGTTTGATAAATGAACTTCTTGCTGCCCAGCAAGAATACCGACTAAACAGGCTTGAGAAGCAATGGCTGATGCCTCATCTGGTTATACTCGATGAGCTGGGATATGTACCATTCAGCAGAGTAGGTTCTGAGCTGCTATTTCAGTTCTGTTCCTCTAGATATGAAAGAGGCAGCCTGATAATTACTACAAATCTGGAATTTCCAAAATGGACGGAGGTGCTGGGAGATGAGCAAATGACAGCGGCTTTATTGGATCGGCTTACCCATAATGCTCATATATTGAACATTAACGGGGATAGCTACCGGTTCAAACAGGCTCTTGCCAAGCAGGCAGATGTAGGTTAATTTTTTTTATTCATGGGTGGCCTAATTTTACTCCGGTAAGTGGCCTAATTTTTAATTGACATTAACACTCCAATGCCTGCTTATCGGCATAGACTACTTTCCTGTGTGCTTTTTCCTCTACGGTATAGGGTTCTCCAAAGGTAATGCCCCAATCAAGAAACAGCCTCAGTCTGGTTTTCATGGGATGGGTTCCTGTTTTCATTACCACAAAGTTTCCTTTGGGAATGGATTTCAGTTCATCCGGCGTCATGAGCGGTCGTTCCATCATCTGCAAGGACTGGCTGGGATCATTCTTCCCCCTGTTTACACTGCCGCTCATTACGGTACGACTGCCCAACGCCTTCGACAATGCCTCCGCAGTCTGGCTGTTGGGTGCGAAACCGCCGAAGATGGTATCCTGACAGTTATCCACAATAATCTCTGAGCCTTCCTTGCCGTAATTCTTTTCGAGCTGACCAAAGGATTGTATGATGGGTACCATAGAAAGGCGGCGTGAGCGTGAGGCACTGAAAATTAACTCAAGCGATTCAATGGCCGGAAGTGTTCCCAGCTCATCAGCGTAAAACATTACGCGGTTTCTCAGCTTACCGCCATTCTCATCTGCCACTGCAAGAATTTCCCGGTAAAGCTGCTGGATCATAAGACTGACCATGAAATATTTCGTCAGATCTTCTTCAGGCAGCACAATAAATACTGCTGATTTTTCATTGCAGAACTTCTCCGCATCGATAGCCGTTTCAAAGCAAAGAATCTGCTCCATCTCACTATCGAGGAAGGCATTCAGTCTGGACAGTATTTCAGGTTTTTATACCTAAGTAAGTTACCATTGACCCTGGCCCAATATTCAGATTTATGTTTGGAAAGGAGTCTGCCAAAAATATATGTGTACGGCAAAAATTTCTCATTTCCTTGACTACTCTGTTAACATCAAGGTGTACTTCTTCGGGTGTGGATGGCTCCCTTACT
>JAAYBH010000458.1 GCA_012718935.1 Clostridiales bacterium | reverse complement strand
GCCCCTTTGAGGGCGCGGGGACAGAGAGTAATCCCTACCTCATCAAAACCGCCCAAGACCTTGCAAGGCTGGCGGAGTTGGTGAATGGCGGGGAAAGTTTCAGCGGCAAATATCTCCGGCTGGAAAACAACCTTGACCTTTCGGGCTATGCGAGTGCGGACGAAGGCAAAGGCTGGACACCCATTGGGACAAGTACTCTTGCTTCTTTTAGTGGCAACTTTGACGGTAATTACAAGACAATAGCCGGACTTTATATCAACAGAGCAAGCATTTACCAGGGATTATTCGGGGCTGTTTTTTATGGTACGGTCAAAAACCTGGGTGTCGTTGGGGTGGATATTTCGGGCCACGGGACCTGCGGTGGTATCACAGGATATATCCGCGGCACAGTTGAGAATTGCTTTGTCACGGGCAAAATCCAGGGCCTACTTGATGATATCGGTGATATCGGCGGCATCGCGGGGGACGTAGCTAATAATGCCATAGCAAGAAACTGTTACAGCAGCGCAGAAATCAGCAGTAACAACGACCGGGTTGGCGGCATCACGGGGCAGGTTTTCCCTGGTGCAAAAGTAGAATATTGCTACAGCACCGGCAGCGTCAGCGGTACGGGTCAGGGAGGGGTTGGGGGCATCGCGGGGTATGTCAGCGGCACGGTGCAAAACTGCGCCGCACTGAACCCGCAAGTTTCCGGCAGCGGGAATGTGGGCCGTGTGATGGGGTCGGGGTCCGGCTCCGTCGCGTTAGAGAATAACTTTGCCTTTGACGGCATGACGGTCATGGTGAACAATACGCCCAAAACCTCATTGAACAAAGGCGGCGATAAAGTACGCTCATAACATATTCCACTTACTGAGCAGTGTTTCATAGAATCCGCCTGCTGCCATCGGCTCCACGTCTTTATTAAGGCCGCGATACCCCAGTCCCATAGCGGCCAATTCCCTGAGTCCATTGACAAGTTCTTCGAGTTTGGACGCGGGTGATGTAAATATCATTTCATCCTCTTCGCAGTAGGCGCGCTTATATTCACCCGGATCCGGAACCGTTATCTTGTAATCGTCATCTTGTATCGCGGACACGGTGGAATAAAGGCAGGATTCCACAGAGTCGAATTTTGATTGGGGTATGGTACCTGACATGTATTTGATAGCCATGAGTATACTTCGGAGCTGAGTTGGGCGCATATAGAGCATCACAACGTCGGGCTTAAACTTCGTAATATCCAGCGGTGCCGCGATAAAACCGATATGGCTCATATCCGGCATCTTCGGGAAGGTGTTTTTGAAAAAAAGCCTCGCCTTTTCAGGATCTTTGATAAAGAGATTATACTCGATGTTGCCAGCCGTTCCAAACAACCCAGGCCCTTCCCGTTCATAATCCTCATAATTAAACGGAACCATACCGTATCCGATCATCGGCCATACACAAGCATGATCCTGACCCAGCATTGCCAGCGACAGGCGGTCACGGCGGACAAGCGCAAACCCCTGGCAGGCCGCGAAACGGCCGCCCATCTCCTTTGAAGGGCGGATATAGCCCTCCGGAATCTCACGCTCATTTTTAATCAGCTTGAAGGCGATAGGGCTGAAGCGAAGCTGTAAGAACGCGATAAGTTCTTTGCCGCACAAGTTATATTCTTCCATATCCACAACGACATGCCTCCTCTGTTTTACTTGATCTCTCTTTCCTTTATTGCCATATACACCGAGAGCACACCGGTTACACCCACGATGATGTGCAACACTGCAAATATCCATGAGTCCATGAGAACAATGTATAGGCTCGCTAAGCTAAATTTACTGATCAGCCTTTCAAGCGTCACTGACGAAGGGAAAAACGAAATGCTATGGCTTATGTTCCATACGATCTGCATTCCGCCCAGGACGATCATCGCAAGGCAAAGTGGGCTGTACGTCCATATCGCACCTCCGGGAATATCGCCGAGAAGCACTTTTGGAAGTGCAGTTACTGCCACAACACCAACACAAATCAGAATAAGCAACGGTACAAAAAAGTCGTTTATCCCGCGGCCAATCGCATCGCACCAGATCACCGCCAGAATAACAGTAACAAGCAAAAATACCAGCTGTATTGCCGTTCGCGTTTTATGTCCGGTTATACTCATAATCAGGAGCTCCCTTCAGATACGATTCCATTACTCTCTTTTATGGTGTCATCCTTCGAGCCTATTTTCCATAGCACATCCTCCGCTAACATCAATAATATCGCAGAAGTGAAACTTATACAATTCTATTCCGCAAGGTAACGAAAAAAGAGCTAACTGACAGTCACATCAGTTAACTCTTGCATCCTCCGCAACCACAAAAACGCCTGATTTCGTACGAAATCAGGTGTTTTTCATTACTTTTTGTTACTTTTTCGTTTGTGCAATTTGCCTTTGACCCTTACTTGACCCTTACCGCCACAACCCCTACTTTTCTGATAATACTATGTCATATTTTATATTTTTTTCTTCACAGAGAAAAAACTTTGACATATGCTTTGTTTTGCGTTATGCTTGATCGTGAAATGAGGTGTTCTTTGTGATAGAACGTAAACAGTATCTCGATCTGTTAATCAACGGACGCGAGAAGCAGATCATCAAAGTCGTCACCGGCGTGCGACGCTGCGGAAAATCAACACTGTTTCAACTATATATCGATTATCTGAAATCCACCGGAGTGTCTGATGATCAAATCGTGTCTGTCAATCTAGAAGATATTGAATATGAATCTCTTACGGATTACAAAGAACTCTACGGATATGTTAAAGACCGGCTGTGTACAGGCAAGTTTACTTATGTTTTCCTTGATGAGGTACAAAACTGCAAGAACTTTGAAAAAGTAGTGGACAGCCTCTTCCTAAAACCTAATGTGGACGTGTATATTACAGGTTCAAACGCTTTCATGCTTTCAGGCGAGCTAGCAACGCTCTTGTCGGGTCGTTATATCACAATTGATATGCTGCCGTTTTCCTTTAAGGAATACTGCGCGGCAGTCGCAGTGAATAGTAAGACTGTTCGTGAGGCTTTCAACGACTACCTGCGCTTTGGTTCGTTCCCTTATGTGGCAACGCTTGAGCGCAACGACGTCTTAGTAGCTCCATATGTTGATGGCATCTATAATACAATCCTGGTTAAGGATGTAGCAACTCGGGGAGGTATAACGGACATTCCGCTGCTAGAAAGCATCGTTAAATTTCTTGCTAGCAGTATCGGAAGCCCCATCTCGGCTAAAAAGATCAGCGACGCCATCAATTCTAGCGGACGAAGAATTTCTGTCAATACAGTAGATCATTATCTGCGCACCCTGACTGACAGCTATATATATTATAAGGCTGATCGATATGATATCAAGGGTAAGCAGCACCTGAAAACTCTAGGTAAATATTACATCGTGGATACCGGCATCAGGAGCCTTCTTACATCTGGTTCTGCACTGGATACGGGGCATCTTATTGAAAACGTTGTTTTTCTGGAGCTTCTTAGGCGAGGGTACAAAGTCAACATCGGCAAGCTGGCGGAAAAGGAAATTGACTTTGTAGCCAGAAGCATGGATGGCTTGACCTATTATCAGGTGTCAGCCTCTGTTCTAGATGCCGACACACTTGCCAGAGAGCTGGACCCGCTGAAGCAAATACCCGATCATCACCCGAAGATCCTACTGACCCTGGATGAAATAGGCTCAGGTTCGAATTATGAGGGAATACGTCAGGTTAATTTACTGGACTGGCTGCTCGAAACCT
>JAAYBH010000457.1 GCA_012718935.1 Clostridiales bacterium | reverse complement strand
CACCCGTGCTTAATCGCGCTTTCAACCTGTTCGCCAAAGACGACTGGAGGCTTGCACTCTGCGATGAGTTTTGCAAAAGCTGGCCAGAGGTGTCTTTCGTCTGATTTTCCTGCCTGCTTTCCGGCTGTACTGAATGGCTGGCAGGGGCAGCTTCCTGTCCAAACTGGCCTATCTTCTCCCCATCCTGCAATTTGCAAGGCTCTTGACCAGCCGCCAATCCCTGCAAAAAAGTGACATTGGGTAAATCCTCGAAGTTCATCTGCCTTAACATCTGTAATGCTCCTTTCATCCACAACACCATCTGGAATTAATCCAGCTTTTATAAGTTCACGCAACCAGGCGCAAGCCTTTTTATCAAAGTCATTGTAGTAGTTCATTTCCCCGTACTCCCGTAGCCACCTGCGCCCCGTGCCGTTTCGGACAGTTCGTCAGATTCCACCAGTTCAACGGCAGGAACCGGTACACGATCTTGCGTTTTTCTGGTTCCATAATTTTGCCCTTTCGTTTCTCTCTCATCCTATTGGATTCCACCGGCTTTCACATCGCCGCCGGTGCCGAAGACATTCTCTGGCTCATGCAGCCGGCAGGCCGGGCACCTCTGTTCCCGTTCGGCCTGGCGCTGTTTCGGGGTCAGTGGCAATTCGGTTTCTATCGTCCGGCAGCAGCCGCAAGAATAAATGATTGTCGTTCGATACATTTGCATTTCAATTCCTTTCACAATTATTAAAAAGGCACCGTGTGGAACCAGTCAAAACACTTGTAATCAAGCAGCAGAAGGTCAGCCTCCAACATTTTCGGCACCGGAATTATCTCAAACCCATCCGGGCGCAAATGCACCAAATTCATCCGGGTGGCCTGTGCCCTCGGGATATAAGCCTCAAATTTCAAAATCCGTTCATAAAGGTTAAGCTGCAGCGCATATTTGGTCATTTCGCAATCGTCCAAATGCCCAATCGGAGGAAGCGCCCGGTCGCCGTGTAGATTTTTCCGGTTGATGCTTTTATTCGTCTTCCAATCACAAAGCATCAGTTCCCGGCCTCGCGTAAAAAGCGCATCGATCGTGCCAGCCAGCCCGAGCACATGGCTGAAAACCATCTTCTCCGCTTCAATCGGCACCCATCCGTGCTGGCCAATCACATTCAATGCCTGCCATCCGGATGACATGATTTTTTCTTCGTGTTCATTCCGTGGCTGGTGGACAATGTCCTTGCCGCGCATCATCGCCTCCTGATTCTCATGCACCCGGGTACCGAAGTCGGCGGCCTGATGCCATTCGTCCAAAATGGTTTCCTTTTCCACATTACGCCGGGTAGCGCATTTGGCGGCGACCTTGTCGCTGTCGAATTTAGGCATGTAATGCCCGACAAACTGCGTCACCGACGGCACCGGATCGGCATATTCATATCCATTACCAGACTCGATCCGATACTCATGCGCGGCTTCGTCAAACATCAGTACGAGTTTTTTGTCAAGCTGTGGGTGATTTACTGATTTCATATTCTGCGTCTCCCCTTTGTCCCGGCACCTTTTTGTATAATCCGACTATTTTCGCCCGATTGCCTTCAGCATTTTCACCGATCCACATGACCCCGGAACGCCGCAGGTCGCTACTCGATGATCGCGGGAATCGGTCCAGGTTCTGATCAAAATGCGGAGTCATGCCCTCGCGTGCAAAATTACGGCAATCCTGGCATGTAATGCGGCGATCGAAAAGATCCTGCGTCCAGAATTTGAACAGGTCGGAATAAATCCAAACACAGTCCCGCGACGGGCTTATCCCGTTTATGTCTGCAAGGTTGGCGCGGATGCAGTCGATCAGCTGGTGGCACTCGTCCAGTTCCACGTTAGCGGACTCCTTCGATTCGCGCAACTGGGAAATCACATATTTGTAGGTGTCCTCATCGCCACACATCGCCTGCAATACTTCACGTTCAAATTCTGCATGCCTGGTGGCCGGCTGAATGTCAAATGGCTGATGCCGTGACAGGATATCGATGATGTCGGCAAAGATTTGCATCCGGTTTTTTTCAATGAAGGCATTGACCAGATTATTCCACTGGCCAATATTTGCCATCGGACGCTTCAGGCTGATGAAAAAGCTCCTGCCGGTCAAATCAGTGTTCAGTCTGGCCCCGTTGCTGGTCATCACCCAGGTTATGTTATTTGGGCGCTGATCCTCGCCAGCGGAATACGGTGCGCGGCCAGACAGCGTGCGTGCCGTGATCCAGTCGGCAATGACCTCATTATGGAATTCACCAACCAGGTTGTCGATCAGGACAATTTTCGATTTTCGTCCTGACGATGAAATCAGCCGTTTAATAATTTCATCGGGGTGGTTATCGATATCGCGGCGCGAAATTCTAATGGGT
>JAAYBH010000456.1 GCA_012718935.1 Clostridiales bacterium | reverse complement strand
ACAGGCTTGTCGGGTGCGAAGAGGTTTTCGCCGATACCGGAGATCAGCTCGTAGCGCCTGGCCGTA
Source organism: Clostridiales bacterium (assembly GCA_012718935.1). Lineage (GTDB taxonomy): Bacteria > Bacillota > Clostridia > Oscillospirales > Oscillospiraceae > Sporobacter. The sequence continues at coordinate 2,683 of JAAYBH010000456.1, read as the reverse complement.
TTTATATATGCTTCGGCCCAGCTTCCTCTCGTGTCATCAAAGCTATAGCTTTGATTGGCCTCAACGGGATACCCCAGCATCCGGACGACCAGAGCGGCCGCCTCCGCGCGGGTAAGGGTCTTGTCGGGCGCAAAGCTGTCGGGTGTGACGCCGCGTACCCAATCCATTATATAGGCCTGGAGTATGTAGTCCTTTGCCCAGTTGTTCTGGATATCGGCGAAGGTGCAGCCGTTGAGCCAGAGCCTGTAATAATCCCAGGTGGAGGCTGTTTCCTGACCGAGGCTCCAGCTGCCGGCGCCCTTCAGGTCGTATTTCTGTACGAGAGTCAGCTTTGCTTTGAGCGTCTGCTCGTTTTCGAACCAAATTGTATAGGTACCGGCGGCTAAAGCTTTCCCGCCGACCACAGGCTTAACATCGGACGCTTTGACCGTGATGACCGCTTTCGCCGACCGGCTGACGCTGTCCACGGTCACGCGGCCTGAATATTGGGCGATATACTGCTCAACTCTTGTGTTGCTGATGCCGTAACCCTTCGGATACCCGCCGCTGTCAGACCAGATGCGGCCATAGAAGGGGAGCCCCAACACGATTTTTTCCTTCGGCGCTTTGCTCACCGCGTATTGAATGGCTTTCTCCACGAACGACAGGCTGGCGACAGGCCCCGGCTTGCTGCCGCTGTACGATTCATCATAAGCCATAACCATCAGATAGTCGCAGTACCGGGCGAGGCCGGCATAGTCATAGGATCCCTGCCAGCCGCCGGTCCAACCCCAGGGATTGGCAGCTACGGCCACTGTAATCGTTTTTCCCTTTGGGTGCAGTTCATTATACAGAAGGCGGACGAAATCGACGTAATCGTCCCGCTCGCTGACACCAAGGCCCTCGAAATCAAGGCTGATACCGTCCAGATTATATCCGTATTCGGCATCATCGGTTGCCAATGACAAAGCTTTTGCAAGCGACTCTCTGTTTTTCAGGGCTTGAATTCCCGTCTCTGCGACCCAATCGTTCGTCAGATACGGCACCACCCGGATGCCCCGGATGTGCATAGCGTCAACAAAACCTCTGTCTGCAGCATTCGTAATAACAAGATTTCCGTTTGCGTCCAAAGCAAAGTAATTGGGCGTGACCTCGTTGAGGGAATTCCGGGCTGCGTCAACGAGCTCTGTATATCGCGAGGAATCTCCGAAGTATATGTAGGACATATTGAACTTGTAATCCGCCGCTCCGGCGCTTTGTCCTGAAATGAGAGAAGTCAGAATGACAGCGAAGAACAGCAAGCATAATTTGATTATCCTGAGCAATGGCATCCTCCCGCAGTATGTCGTTTATAATACTGTATCGTACGGGCAGGAATTTCGCCATGAACAATAACCGGAACAACTGCTGTTTACTGGAAGTCACATATCTGATATAACGATGTCATTATGGAGTGATTAAACAAAAAGGAGTAGCATCATGCTGACGGACGTCGAGGCGAAGCTGAGAAAAGGGAACAAGTTGCTTTTTTCCAGGGACAGCGTATGTCTTCAGGAGCTCATCGGACTGATGATGCTGCAAAAGCATCGGACGCTGGTACTGTGGGCCTTTGACTGCGCCCAGCTGCCGCTGGAGAGACTTGAGTCGAAATACCCGAAAGAACAGAGGCCGCGTGCCGCTGTTGAAGAATGCCGGGCGTGGGCGGAAGCCCATATCAAAATGATGCCGGCGAAACGGGCGATTCTCGAAGCTCACGCAGCGGCGAAGGAAATCGACGATCCCGCAGCCGCAGCCCTCTGTCACGCCGTCGGTCACGCCGGCGCCACGGTCCATGTGGAGACCCATGCCCTCGGCCTCGTTTTCTACGAACTGACGGCGATCGTTCTTGAAAACAGAAACAATTACGATGCGGCTGTCCTCGATAAAATCAAGTATTATCATGACAGGCTTCTCTACTGGCAGGAGCATACAGACGGCTCGAACCGGACCTGGGCCCCCTTTCTACTCGACGATTCGCGCCCGAATAAAGAAAAGCTGCTGGCCAAAAAACGGCGGCAATTCATTGAATAAGAAAAGTCCGGAAGGTTAATACCCCTCCGGACACTTTTCATATTTATTGTAAAGGCGCGCCTGTCGGTCATCCCATGTTGCAGGCGCCGCCGTCGATGACGATGGTGCTGCCGGTGACCCAGTCGGCTTCGTTGGACGCGAGCCAGACAGCGGCGTAGGCGATATCGTCCGGGTGGCCGAGGCGGCCGACGGGGCAGACCTCCATCTGGATCTGCTTCTGGACCTCGGGATTGTTGCGGACCCACTCCGGCGTCAGGTTTGTCTGGACGGGGCCGGGGCAGATGACATTGAGGCGGACGCCCTGGGGAGAAAACTCACGGATCATGTCCCGCGTCATCTTGTTGATGGCGGCCTTGAACGCGCCATATAAATAGGCATCCGACTCGGGCTTCATGACGGAGATGGACGCGACGTTGGTAATTGAGCTGTGACCGTTTTTTACGAGGGCCGGCAAAAACGCCTGCATCATCCAGTGGTAGCCCCTGAAATTCGTCTCAAAAACCTTTGCCAGGTCCTCGTCGTCATGCTCTAGATACGTCTTGTGGACAAGGATGCCCGCGTTGTTGAAAAGCGTCGTCACGTCGCCGTAGGTGTCGAGAGTAGCTTTGAGCAGGTTTTCGATGTCGCCCTTTTT
>JAAYBH010000455.1 GCA_012718935.1 Clostridiales bacterium | reverse complement strand
TTGCAGTCGGTCGCCCGGCAGGCGCCGACGCTGCCCTCTACGTTATCGGCCCCGCCCTTCATGGCCGAAGGGTACGCCGTATCACATAACGGACACTCGCCGTCACCGACCGTTATCCCAAGCGCGTGACAATGTTCATCCTTGTTATAGGCACATTGTGTCGCCGTACATCGGGTTATCTTCGGCATCCGTGTCACCATAACAGACCTCCTTGATTGCAAGCCCCGGTTGTCAACTCAGATTACCACGATACCGGACCTGCGGCCATCCCCGATGACCGGTTTTTTTGTACCTATCCCCCGGTAGAACCATGACAAACAAATCGCACCTGCCCCACTGTCCCGGACCGTCGCCTTTTCATACAATATACCGGCAGCCGGTCGCCTGCCGGCCGCAAAGGAGGGAATCATGGCAGAAGAACAAAAACCGCCGTTAATCGAAGCTGAACCGGTAAGACACAACTCGACATGGGGAATGCTGTGTCACCTGACGTCTCTTGCCGCCTATATCGGCATCCCCTTCGGTCACATACTTGGACCGCTGATCGTCTGGCTGATCAAAAAAGACGAGGACCCGTTCGTCGACGACCAGGGAAAAGAATCTCTCAACTTTCAGATATCGATGACGCTCTACATCCTTATCGCCGCGCTGTTCATCGTGGTTCTGATCGGGATACTGCTGGTCATCGCACTGGTGATACTGCATATCGTGCTGGTCGTCATCGCGTCGATCCGCGCCTACAAGGGAGAGCTCTATCGTTACCCGCTGACCATTCGCTTCATCAAGTAGCGGAAACGGACAACGCCGCGACAGACGAAAAAGCGGCATCGATAAGGGTCTGTTCGGTCCGACGGCAAACCGGTGCGCTGAAGCCCTTCTCGCCGGTGATAAGATTATCGGACACGGTCAGCAGCGCTCCCGCCCGGCATCCGTTGACCGCCGCCAGCGTCAAGACAACCGCCGTCACCATGTCCACCGCCAGAGCGCCCTGCTCGATCGCCGGATTGACGACTTCGGGAATTTCCCTGAACAGCGCACCCATCGTCCAGACCGTGCCCGCATGTACGCCGACAAGGCCGGCGCATCCGTCCATCAGCACACGGCTCACCGTCTCATCCGCCTGCGGTTGATATGCCCTGTCCGCATAATATGGTGTGACCCCCTCCCCACGCAGGGCACGCAGGGGGCAAACGGCATCTCCGATCGCCACCTTACCGCTCAACGCTCCGCATGACCCGACACGGATAAACGTTCGCACCCCTCCGGCGATCAGCAGTTCCATGCTGATGGCTGTATCATCGGCATACATCCCGGCGTTACCGACCGAAACCCGCACCCCGTCAACGGTGCCGGTATGGAACGTCAAGCCGGCAAACGAAAACACCCGCCTCACATTCTCCAGGCGCTCCAGACAAAAATCCGCCCGCTGCCGGCGGCCGCAAAGCACCGCAACACCAGCCAGATCGCCCGGCCGGCACCCGAGTGATTTAAGCTGTTCCCCCGGACTGAAATGCATCGCACGCGTCATACGTTCCATGCCATACAGTATAACCGCTGCTCTCGGGGTTGTCAGCAGCTTAATGTATTCACGGCTGTCGTTGATTGGGAAGTTCAAAGTGGGCGTATAATCAGTCGCCCCGGCGGCGGCTGCGTTTGAGCAGCAGCGCGGCGACAGCGGCATATGCAAGACCGGCCAGCAGACTGAAAGCGTGTACTCGACCGAAGCGGAAAAAAATCAGCATGAATCCGGCCAGCTGCAGACAAGCCATGACGAGAAATAGTGTGCTGCAGATGCCACGAAACGATATTTTCATTATCCCCATTCAAAACTCCTCAAATACGTAGTCAACCACGCCAAGCTTTTCTTTAAGACGTGACACGATAACATCTCTCTTGTCTCGCGCCCATTCAGGTGCTGTTCTCTGCCAGCGTTCAATTGAAGGAATATAAATAACCGCAGGGACATTTACTCCAGGTTCGCGATCAAAAGCAATTTCGTTAGCTTCTTCTATATAAACAACACTCTTAAAACTTACGTTAACTTCATATTTTGTTTTCATTCCACCACACCTTTCAATCATGAAAAATTTTACCTGTCACTTTCGAATTATTTTCTAATGCAGGCAGCTCTTTAATAAAGAAAATCCGATCACGCCGTGCACCGCTTACAAAGCAATTCACTTCACCTGATGCTTCCTGAGCGTATCGTTCTGATAAACGTCCCCATGCAATATCAGCTTGTGACATCGGGAGACGATTATACATGTCCTGTTTACCTAACCAACGACCGCCTGGAGTGTTCTCGATCGTCAATTTACTATGATTCATCTTAAACTCAAAGGCTTTAGCCTGATTACCCGGTCCGGAATAAAAAACGGCTTTATCGGGAGGAGTCAATACATCCACTGTCTCAACTTTTCGCATTACTCTGGTAAACAATCTTTGCTGCTGACGCGCAGCAAAAACTTCAGCGCCCCCCGCCAGAGCCACCCGTCCGGCGTGGATCAGCTCGGCCCCGCCCACTGCCGAGGCGATCAACTGTGCCGCGCCGACCGTGCCTCGCAGCCAGCAACCATTAAGGCATTTCTATCCCCTCCAGCAAGGCCACAATTTCTTCTGGCTGGGGTAGTTGGCCGATCAATTCTTTGGGAAGGGTTTTGGTGATTTCGTAGGTAGCGACGCCGATCGGTTTGCGGGCGTCGTGAAGGGCATATTCTACTATGGTACGGCTTTTTTCTTTGCAGAGGATAATACCGATCGACAGGTTCTCGTCATCCTCCCGGACCTGTCGATCCAGGGCAGTCAGGTAGAACTGCATTTTACCGACGAATTCCGGCTGAAATTCGCCGACTTTAAGTTCAATGGCTACCAGGCAGCGCAAGCGCCGGTGAAACAGCAATAGATCAATGAAAAATTCTTTGCCATCGACTTCCAACCGATACTGACTGCCCATAAAAGTAAACATACCGCCCATTGCTCGCAGAAAGTCCTCGATCCGGCCCATGAGTGCCCTCTCCAGCTCCCGTTCACTATGATTTTCACCCAGTTCCAGGAAATCAAAAGTATATTCGTCCCGTACCGCCAGCTTGGCCAGACCCTGAAGCTCCGAAGACAGCGCTTGGTCGAAATTATTCTGGCCAACCAATGATTTTTCGTAACTCTGGTTCTCAATCTGATGAATAAGCACGTTCTTGGACCAGCCAAATTTGCAGGTCATGCGGATATAAAATTCGCGCTCAAGCGGGTCCTTGCATCGCTGAAAAATCACCAGATTGTGAGTCCAGCCTATTTGTGCAACCAATGGTTGCACTCGATGGTCATCACGATAAAGGAGGTAAAACTCGCGCATGTAAAACACATTGCGACGGGAAAAACCGTTAATTCCGGGAAACTCAGCTCGAAGGTCACCAGCCAGCTTCTCTGCAATAGCCGTCCCATGCTCGGCATTCGCCTGCCGCTCCACGATCATCCGCCCGATATCCCAATACAACCCAACCAACTGGGCATTAACCGCCTTCAACGCCACGTACTGTGCTTCTCTTACGCGATTTTTAACCTCCGCAAGAAGGTGCGCATAGTCTTGATCGGGTTGTGGCATATTATTCCCACTCATTACTCTCCCCCTGTTAAATGCCTTGTTCTTGAGCAAATCAGTCACCCCGACGACGGCCGCGTTTGAACAGCAGTGCGGCGACAGCGGCGTATACAAGACCGGCGAGCAGGCTGAAGGCGCGTACTTGACCAAAGCGGAAAACGACCAACAAAAATCCGGTCAGCTGGAGAAAAGCCATAACGATAAACAATGCCCCGAGAATCCCACTTATGGTTAGCTTGGTAGTGAGCATTACTTCCCCTTACTGATGCACTGGAAAATTTTCATTTTGTGCGGCATCTTAACCGCTACTCTTCCATAATCGACATCGATATATACTTGCTTACAAGAACACTGAATGCTATCTTCCGGCATGGAAGGAATTATATCCCCACAAATTTCACATTCGTAAAAGATATCTTTACCTTTCGGATATCCTTTACGTTCGTCAAATTCCAAATACTTTTTATTACTGCAAATTTCCCTCATTACAACACCACCTTATTTAACAACTCGCAGATAACCTTCGTCTAGCAAGTCCTGCACACTACGACCTAAATCATATTGTATCCCTTTGCCAGGTTGTCCATAAAAAGGAGCAGCTGTCCCCGCATCCACATCAAATGGCTTAACCACTTCATATCGATGCAACGGCTTGAATTCAACACCTGGTGGAAGCGAACGCGCGGAAGCGGGTGTCCCCTGGGGAGCAGCAAAGCGTCCCAGTGTACTTCCATACCGATCTATAATCGTACCCGACTTTAATGTTGTTCTTGTCGAAAACCCAAGAAAACCTCTATTCGGGGGGTAAACTGAACTTCCAGCTTTAATGCCCGCTCCCCCCGCCAAGGCCACCCGTCCGGCGTGGATCAGCTGGGCACCACCCACAGCGGAGCCGAGCATCTGCACGGCACCGACCGTGCCCAGCAGCCAACGGTCACCTGCTCCCAGCAGCTCACCGGTAGTTGAGTCGACTCCCAGTACACCTTCAAGAAATGTGGTGTAACCGACAAAGTCACCCAGGGTAAGGTTCACCGCCGCGGCAGCTGCCTTCAGCTGTGTGTCGCCGAGAGTACAGTTGTTGTCGTAACGCGCCTTAAACCGCTCAGCGGTGTTAACCGCAAACTCGGCCGCCTGCTTGATGCCGTTTATAAACGGATTGGTCTGAGCAACCGTATCAACGGCCGATTGCCGGAGCGTATCAGCCCACTCACGGCTTCGCTTAACCGTGTCGAAGCTG
>JAAYBH010000454.1 GCA_012718935.1 Clostridiales bacterium | reverse complement strand
CTGTGCCTCCTGGATAAGGAGCTCGGCCTCACGGCGGGGAATACCGCCGGGTTTGAAATGTTGAGGCGCCCCACAGTGTTCGGCTCAAGCGTCCTGTACCATATCAAGGAGCTGTGCGAGGATATGCTGTCCGAGGCTATAGATAACCGCCGTTTGCAGAGCGGCTCGGTTGTGCTCAAAACAGACGGCGGGAAGCTGCATGCGGACCTGCTGTATCATCCGGGCGGCAGGGATCGGAAAAACGGCGCCTTCTTTATCACGATGGAACCTGTTGACGGGGAACAGGCCGTCGCCGATTATAAGTTTAAGTTTACAAAACGGGAAGCCGATATCATCGACGGTATCGTTCAAGGGAAAAACAACGCGCAGCTGGCCGAAGCCCTTCAACTGTCCGAGAACACGATCAAAACCCACATACAGAACATCTACCGGAAGGCAGGCGCCGGCAACCGAACAGAATTAGCCTATATTCTAATGATGAATAAGCAAGACGTAAACAAATAACGAACGGAGAAGTGAAGATGACAAAAAGATTTTGCAGCCAGTGCGGTACAGAGGTTCCCGCCGGAGCACCCTTTTGTCCTGCCTGTGGTGCGGCCCAAAAAACTGCCGCACAGCAGCCGTATCCGAACACTATCCAGCCAAACCCCAACCCGACGCCATATCAGCAGCCCTATCAGGCTGGTCCGCAGGGATTTCAGCAGCCCTATCAGCAGCCCTATCAGGCGGGCCTGCCGACAGGTTCCGGCGCGCCGCGGGTCTCGAGCGCCAAGGCAACCGGCCTGATCATCGGCGTATTTGCGATTATAGCCGCGTTCCTGCTTGTCGTGCTCATTCTTGTCTTGCCGTCAAAGGAGGATTTCTCGCTTCTCAGCTCCGGAGAAGGGCAGCAGGCCGCCGCGACCTCGGCGCCTCAGCCGGGCGCTGATGCCGCTTTGCCCGCCGCCGCCGAAAAATACGGAGAGCCCCCCACCTCGGTCCTCGGAAAAATCAACATGAACGCCAAACCGGAAGACTACGCCGGAAGCTACACCGGGACCGCAGCCTTCAGAAACGAGAACCTGCACATTATGTCCGACATCATGGGCGACAGCTCATACGAAGACATCCTCTCGGCCTATAACGGCAAAACATATGACTGCACGGCTGAAGCAGACGATAGTATAAGGGCGTTTTCTCCCGACATCTATTCCGAAAACAGCGACGGAAGCTTCTATACCTACTATTATTTTGACAGCGATCTGGAAAGCGGCATGGCGCTGTATGAGGAGAGCGATTATGACGAGGAGATGCAGTGCCGGTATTACATCGCCGACAAGGCGTATTTTCTGACGGACGGGAGCATCTATGTCATCAACATCACGACAGTCGAGTTTGATGACGGCCGGTCCGTGGCGTCCGAAATTCGCCTGGAACTCAAACCGGACCGATAAGGAGGTGTGCAGCTTATGTATCAAAACGGTAACGGGGGAGCGGGACGAGATATTCTGAGCGGTTATATCCGCCCGTTTACGCGAAGAGGCTTTCTGCCCTTTGTCATTTCCTTCGTCCTGTCCATCATCCCCATTGTTCAGATTGTTGTGCCCGCCATCGCTTTTTCTGAAGCGCCGTCGCTGCGCGGCGGCGGCCTTGCGCGGCTTGTCAAACTGTCTTTGAAAATGCTTATCGTCACGCTGCTCCTGCTGGCTCCGGCTCTGGCACTGTATCTGTTGATTGTGCTGCTTGGGATAACGCTGCAGGTCGGGCCCGAATGGATGATGTACGTAATATTTGGCTTCATGATGTTTTTCGCCATATCGGCGCTTGTCCGCCTGCCCATGGCTCTGACGGCTCTGGCGAGAGGACACGGCGTCCGAGAAGCTGTTGACGGCCGGTTTATCAAGCTTCTGATCAGCGCGGGCTTTGGCCGGTATGTCGCCGCCCTGGTCTGCATTTTTCCTTTCGCCGCCCTGTCGCTTTTCACTGATCTGCTGCCGCTTTGGCTGGCCGTTATCTGCTGCGCGTTTATCAGCGGGTGGCTATGCATGTACCTGGGGTATGTGATGAACCGCTGTTATGATAAAGCGGCGCCCGCGCTTGGCCTGCCCGCCGGACCTCCGCCGGAGTCCGCCGGCGGCAGCCGTTACGCCCGCACAGCGGTATCCCTGCTGCTGGTTCTTGCCATGCTGGGCCAGTTCGGCAGCGCGCTGGCGTTTAACGAGGATGAAGAGATGGCGTCAGGCAATTACCCGAAGTATCAGTACACGGAATCGGAATATCACGCGGCAGTCGAAAAATTCACCCGGAACGGGCAGTTGAATCAACACACGAAGCTGAAATACAATTCAGACACCGGCGACTTTTACTGCACGATGGACCCGACTGCCCCAAATTCG
>JAAYBH010000453.1 GCA_012718935.1 Clostridiales bacterium | reverse complement strand
TTTTGGTGGAGCTGGGGGGAGTTGAACCCCCGTCCGAAAGCGCTTTGACGCGAACTTCTCCGGGCGCAGACGGTTATTGCGGGCCTGGCCTCAAGCCAAGTCCGGTTTCCGCCCCAAAACGCAAGCCGTCACGCGTTATGGTTTGGTAGCTTCATTGTTCATGGTGCACGCAAAGCTTAATGCACACACGGGCTCCACTAAGTCACGCCCTCATCCGGCTCGTGGACCTTCCGGCGAGGACGGGCAGCCTTAAGCGGCTACCGGTAAAGAATTTCTGTTGTTCTTTAATTTATAAAGATGCCGTTTTTAGGAGGGCGACGCCTCCGCCCGCTATTCCCGCCTCCACACCCCCGTCGAAACCGGTACAGCCCCATATATAAATTAGGGGCCCGTGCGGAGGCTTTTCCGGAGAAAAGCCTCGTAACTATATGATACGTTATATGCTATGAAAAATGATGACTAAACTTTAAACTTTTTCGGGTTCGGGATAATCGACACCCTGGGTGTCGACGGTGACCGTTTTGATGCGCTGGTCTTCCTTTGGCCTGTCCTCGTAATCGGTTTTGGTTCCGGCGATGGCGTCCACTGTATCGAAGCCGGCCGTGACCTTGCCAAAGGCGGCGTACTGGCCGTCCAGATGGGGGGAGTCCTGATGCATTATGAAAAACTGGCTGCCGGCGGAATCATGGCTCTGGGAACGCGCCATCGAGAGGACGCCGCGGCTGTGCTTCAGCTCGTTTTTAAAGCCGTTGGCCCTGAATTCGCCCTTGATGCTGTAGCCTGGACCGCCGTATCCCTGACCCAGGGGGCAGCCGCCCTGCAGCATGAAGCCGGAGATGACGCGATGAAAGATAAGACCGTCATAGAAGCCTTTCTTGATCAGGGAGATAAAATTGTTGACCGTGTTCGGCGCGATGTCGGGATAAAGCTCCGCGGTGATGGTGCTGCCGTTTTCCATAGTAAACGTGACAATCGGATTTGCCATTTTCTACATATTCCTTTCCTTGATGGTCCTGTCCATTTCGCGCCCCGCGTCGCGCTCTGCTTCGGCGTCGCGCTTGTCGTGGAGCTTTTTGCCCTTGCAGAGGCCCAGCTCTATTTTAACAATGGAGTCTTTGAAATATACCGAGAGGGGGATGAGCGCAAGCCCTTCCTGCTTAAGGCGGCCGTAAAGCTTCAAAATTTCACGCTTATGCATCAGAAGGCGCCTGGGGCGCAGCGGGTCGCGGTTGAAGATATTGCCCTTTTCATAAGGACTGATATGCATGCCCCGCACAAACAGCTCGCCGTCCTTGACAGTGCAGAAGGCGTCCTTCAGGTTGATACCGCCCATCCGGATCGATTTGACCTCCGTCCCATAGAGCTCGATGCCCGCCTCGAACTTTTCCAGTACAAAGTAATCGTGATATGCCTTTCTGTTCTGCGCGGCCTGCTTGATGCCGAGCGCTTTTGGCGACAAGAGAAACCCACCTTCCCGACGATAATGCTCAATGTTATTATAGCATCAATGTCAAGGCGTCAAACACCACGCCGACAGGCGTGGTGTTTGACACGTTATGCAAAGACGGCCTTCAGCTCGTCCAGGGCTGCGGGGCCTGCGAGCACCCGGCTGTGCTCCGACAGGTGGAGGGCGAAATGCGCGGGCCGGCAGAGCTCCTCCCCGTATTCGAAAAGGATCTGCGGGGGGCTGTCGCCATGCCACGGGTAGACGATCAGGATATAGGCGTCATCGATACATGTCAGATATGATACAAGTCCCGGCGGACATACACTGGCTGCCGATATGAGCGGCTCGATGCTGCTGAAGGTGAAAAACGACGGGCTGCCGGAGTGCTGAAGCGCAAACAGCAACAGCGAATCCCTTCCCGGGAACAGCTCGAAATACACGCTCTCCCAGCTGTCGTCATAGGTGCTGCCGAGGGCGAGCCGCAGTATTTCGGCCGCCTCGTTCGTCGTGATATCCTGAGGAGAAGCCGGCAGGTGCTTTAATTCCTCTCCTTTTATGTATATGACAACCTTTCCGTTGCCGATCTGCTGTATTTCCATGCGCGCCCTCCGTACCTG
>JAAYBH010000452.1 GCA_012718935.1 Clostridiales bacterium | reverse complement strand
TTCAGCGTCCGCCATTCCGGAGATGAGCAGCGTGATGCGGTTCGTCTCCGGGCGGTTTTTGACGGTGTATATTCTTTCAACGGCAGCAGCATCCAGCCCGTTCGCCGCCAGCCCGTAAACCGTCTCCGTCGGCACCGCCACAAGCCCGCCGGTCTTGATGATGTCGGCCGCCGCAGTAATGTTTTCGTCAGTGATCAAGAGCGTTTTCAAGGTCGTCGTCTCCGTCATACAGCGTTAAATCTCCTCGGGGTCGCGCCTCGGCGACCCTTACCTGTCGGCGTTACTCGGCACAGGAGCTGCACAAGGCTGTTGATCTGCCGTAGGGACGGCCATCGGCCGTCCTGCCTGCCGGCGTCACGCGGCATAAGAAATCCTCAGTCCGCTGCGCGGACATTCGGGACAGCTTTTTATTCCGCCCCCGAGGCTTTCATCTTCTCCGTCTGGTCGGCGATAATGAGAGCGTCGATGACCTCGTCCAGATCGCCGTTCATGACCTGCTCGAGCTTATAGAGCGTCAGGCCGATGCGGTGGTCCGTCAGGCGGCCCTGGGGGAAGTTATAGGTTCGGATGCGCTCGCTGCGGTCGCCTGTGCCGACCTGGCTTTTGCGCTCGGCGGCGTGGGCTTCGATCTGCTTGCGCTGCTCCTCTTCATACAGGCGTGAAACGAGAATTGTCATGGCGCGCGCCTTGTTTTTGTGCTGGCTGCGCTCGTCCTGGCACTCGACGACGGTCCCCGTCGGCAAATGCGTGATGCGGATGGCCGATTCGGTTTTGTTGACGTGCTGGCCGCCGGCGCCGCTGGAACGGAACGTATCGATTTGCAAATCCGCCGGATTGATTTCAAAGTCGACCTCCTCCATTTCCGGCAGGACGGCCACGGTGACGGTGCTGGTATGGATGCGCCCGGAGGACTCCGTGTCCGGCACGCGCTGGACGCGGTGGACGCCGCTCTCGTATTTCAGGCGGGAGTAAGCGCCGTCGCCGACGATGATGAAGCTGACCTCCTTGATGCCGCCCAGCTCCGTCTCGTTGATATTGGCGATTTCGGTCTTCCAGCGTTTTGAGTCGGCATACATTGAATACATGCGATAAAGACTGTTCGCGAAAAGCGCCGCCTCCTCGCCGCCCGCGCCGCCCCGGATTTCGATAATAACGTTTTTTGAATCATGCGGGTCACATGGCAGCAGCAGGATCTTGATCTCCTGCTCAAGGCGCTCCATATCGCAGCAGGCCGTTTCGTATTCCTCCTGGGCCAGCTCTTTGAAATCCGGGTCGCTCATCAGCGCGCAGGCATCCTCCAGAGTTTTCTGAGCCGTTTTATATTTTCTGTAGGCCTCGACAACCTTCGATAACTCCTTCTGCTCCCGCGCCAGCTTCGCGTACGCTGCGGGATCGGAGTACACATTCGGGTCCTGTATTCTTTTTTCGAGGTCAGTATATTTTTCTTCTATTTCAACAAGCCTGTCGAGCATATTATCTTCCAATCTTACGGTATAAATTAGGGTAAAACCTGATTAAAAATATTATCACACAGATAATAAAATGTAAACACCGGCCGGGCGAAAAGTATGTGTCAAGTAAACGTTGGCAAAAGTCACCGCATAGACATTTGTGCGGAACAAGCTTGCAGTCTTAATATGTTGTTCAAAGGAAAGGGTATAGCAATCCCTTGGCGTTCTGGGTTTTCGTGAT
>JAAYBH010000451.1 GCA_012718935.1 Clostridiales bacterium | reverse complement strand
TCGGCGACTGGGACGAGCTCATGGAGGAAGCGAAGCCCGACATCGCCGAGATGGTCAAAAAGCTGAAGGTAAAGAAATAACATACTCAGAAGTGTCATTTCGAACAAAGTGAGGAATCTTCAGGTAACTTAACGGTATTTCACCGATATAGATTACCTAAAGATTCCTCGTCGTTTTGCTCCTCGGAATAACATTTTTCACTGCTGCCCGTTATTATATTCTCGGCAACCGCCATCGGTGCGATATCTTCACCGCATCGAAGGGGCACATCTCCTGACAGCAAAAGCAGGAGATGCATTTTTTTGTGGACATGCCGGCGGTCTTGTTATGAATTGTGATGATCTTCATCGGGCAGCTCTCGGCGCACTTGCCGCAACCCTTGCATTTTTCTGTATCGATTTTCGGAACGGCGCAGTAAATACGCGTGATCAGCGCACTCGCGGAGCGGGCAAGGAAGCTGTGGCTGTTGTTTCTTGAAATGGATTCCGGCAGCTGATACGGCGGGTCGGCGGGCGCCGCGCCAAAGCCTGTGACGGTGATCTTATCTGACAGAAACAGCCCCATTTTTAACGCCTGACGTAAAATCGGCGCAGCCTCGGGCTCGATGCCCATCAGCTTTGACGCATAATAGTCCTGTGCGAAGATGTCCCGGGAACAGAACGTCAGTCCCAGATGTCTCGGTTTGCCGTTCAGCGGCCCGTTGCCTTCCATCGTTTCAACGGCGTCGATGAGCGTAACCTGCGGCCGGACGACAAGCGCCAGCTCGATGAGCATCCGGGAAAAGTCGTCGATGTTTGGATATTTGAAATGCCACTCCGGCTTCTGAAGACCGGGAATCACCCCGAAAAGGTTTTTGACGCCGCCGGTGACTGTTGTCAGTCCATGTGTCTTCAGCTTTGCGATGTTGATGATATAATCCGCCTTCAGGACAGGATTGATGATGTTGAAGCCTGTGCTGACAAACCCCTCCGGACACTTCACGCTTTGATAACCTGTATCCAAATTCAGCTCCGCTATATCTTTCAGGGCATTATATCCGCCGGACTCGTATACTGCCTTCAGGTTTCCCTGAGAATAGACGCCGCCCGGGCTGTCGGCAACCGTTATCCTGTCAATCCCTCTGTCTCTGAGCCAGGAGGCAACGGCACCGATGACTGCCGGATGTGTCGTCGTCGCCTGCTCCGGATGCCGCGCGGCCAGCAGGTTCGGCTTGATCGTGACCGTCATACCGGGGCGCAGATCGTTTTCAATACCAAGCGCTTCAAAATGCAAGTCGATCGACGCGCGCACGTCTGGCGCACCGTATTTTTCTGTCCGCTGAACGGATACTATTGCCATACCTGCTCTCCCGCTTCTACGCTGATTCTTTTAAGATAACAGAATCACACTTTAATTGCAAATGCTTATTGGCTGTGTTATGATTCTTCAGCAAGACGGTAATTTTTGCATTATATTAAGGGTGTGTTCGTCTCTCGGAGGTTATTTTGGAATTTAAATTATGTGTACCGAGCCTTTTCGGGCTCGAGGGGCTCGTCTCGGATGAGCTGAAGCGATTGGATATGAAGGATGTCCGCGCCGAAAACGGGCGCGTCCTGTTTACAGGTGAAAAAAACGATATTGCCCGGGCCAACATCAATCTCCGCACCGGCGAGCGCGTGCTGCTTGTCGCCGGTGAGACCCGCGCTGAAAGCTTCGACCAGCTGTATGAGGGCGTCAAGGCGATGCCGTGGGAGCAGTTTATCCCGGTGGACGGCGCGTTTCCCGTCAAGGGCCACTCCCTTGACTCCAAGCTTTATTCCGTACCCGACTGCCAGAGCATTGTCAAAAAAGCCATTGTCGACAGGCTGAAAGCGAAATACAAGGTGGAGTGGTTCAAGGAGACGGGGGCAAAGTATCAGATTCAGTTTGCCATCATGCGCGATGTGGCGGTGCTTTATATCGACACCTCCGGCGCGGGGCTCCACAAGCGCGGCTACCGCCCCGTGGGCAATGCCGCTCCCCTGCGCGAGACGCTGGCGGCCGCACTTGTCAAGCTTTCAAGATATAAGGGTAAAGAGGAGTTTTGCGATCCATTCTGCGGCTCCGGCACAATCCCCATCGAGGCGGCGCTGGCGGCGTTAAACCGCGCCCCGGGGATGAACAGGAAGTTCGCCGCGCAGGCGTGGATATGGCTCGACAAAACCGTTTGGAGCAAAGCCGTTCAGGAAGCCCGCGACAAGGAGTATCACGGAAAATATAACATTTGGGGCGGCGACATCGATCCCGACAGCATCAAAATTGCGACGGAAAATGCCATCCGCGCCGGTGTCTCCGATCAGATCCGATTCGAGGTCGCTGAAGCCGCCGAATTTAAGCGGAGTACTCCAGGCGGGATTATCATCACGAATCCCCCCTATGGCGAACGCGTCATGGAGCATCAGGAGGCCGAGCGCATCTACCGGAAATTCGGCGCCGCCGTCCGCACACTGGATAACTGGAAAATGTATATCCTCTCGTCCCATACTGAGTTTGAACGCAGCTTCGGCAAAACCGCCGTCAAAAAACGCAAGCTGTATAACGGTATGATCAAATGCGATCTGTTTATGTATTATTGAGGATGTTTCAGGCTTCCCCCTGGGGGAAGGCTTTACCTTAATTCATAATGACAAAGGAGGCCTTGCCAATGAAGCAGCTCTTCATCGTCAACCCTGTTGCAGGCGGAAAAAAGAACCGCTGCAAGGAGACGGTCCGGCATATTCATGATGTGATGGCATCTTATTCCATGCCATATGAAATATACATAACGAAAGCGCCGATGGACGCCTGCGAAAAAATCAGGTCTGAGGCTGGATCGGGCGAACCTCTGCGCGTCTATGCCTGCGGCGGGGACGGGACGCTGAACGAGTGTGTCAACGGAGCGGCGGGCTTTTCTCATGTGGCCGTCACCCACTACCCCACAGGGACGGGAAACGATTTCGTCAAGATGTTCGGTCCTGAAGACGCGGCAAAATTCTGCGATCTGCCGGCGTTGATCGGCGGCTTCATCCGTCCGGTTGACCTCATTGAGCTGCAGACGCCCGCAGAAGGCAGAAGGCTCGGCGTCAATATCTGCTCCGTCGGCATCGATGCGCGCATCGGTACCGATGTCCATAAATACAGCGGCATCCCTCTCATCGGCGGCGCGACGGGATACGTCGTATCCATGTTTGTCAATCTGATCCGCGGGGTCAACCAGCGGCTGAGAATTTCAACGGCTCATCTGAGTCTGGACGGCAGCTTTGCCCTTGTCTGTGTCTGTAACGGGCGGTTTTACGGCGGGGGCTTTAATCCCGTGCCGGAGGCCCTGCCGGACGACGGTATACTCGATTTCCTGGTCGTCAAGGAAGTTACGCGGCTCACATTTCTCCGGATCGTCGGTAAATATGCAAAAGGCCGTTTTAGTGAATACGAAGACATAATTACCCACATCCGCGGGAATTATATGAGAATAGAGAGCGAAAAAGAGCTCGCGGTCAATGTCGACGGTGAACTCATTCCGGCCAAAGACCTTACATTTAAAATAATCCCGCGGGGTGTCAATTTTATTTTCCCGTCCGGACTGCGCTTTTTTGTATCAAACGTCTCCTTCGACGATGAGATTACGAGTAAACAGGAGATTTAAGAAGATAATCGGATATATTTTTGCTCCAATCTCAATATTTGTTTATTTTCCCCCAGATATGGCGACAATCGCAGTTGCACAATAGCAAATCTTGGACTATTATTATACCTGTGTTAGCACTCTCTTATATCGAGTGCTAACACGAGATATAAGAAATCTTTTACAGGAGGTAATTCAATATGATATTGAAACCATTGGCTGACAGGGTGATCATCAAGCAGGTCGCAGCAGAGGAAACAACAAAAAGCGGGATCATTCTCACCAGCTCCGCACAGGAAAAACCACAGATGTACGAAGTTCTCGAGGTTGGGCCCGGCGGCTTGGTCGACGGAAACGAAGTCAAAATGGTTGTCAAGAAGGGCGATCGCATACTCTACACCGGCTATTCACAGGAAGTCAAGATTGATGGCGTTGAACTAAAAATAGTCAAGCAGAGCGACATACTCGCCATTGTCCAGTAAGCTTAAAGCGGAAATATAGGAGGAACATAAATTATGGCTAAACAGATTATTTACGGCGAAGATGCCCGCAGAGCTCTGGAAAAAGGCGTCAATCAGCTGGCCGACACCGTCAAGCTGACGATCGGACCCAAGGGCAGAAACGTTGTACTCGACAAGAAATTTGGGTCTCCCCTCATCACGAACGACGGCGTGACCATCGCAAAGGAAATCGAGCTGAAGGACGCGTTTGAAAATATGGGCGCCCAACTCGTCAAGGAAGTCGCCTCCAAGACAAACGACGTCGCCGGCGATGGCACCACGACGGCCACCTTGCTGGCGCAGGCCATTATCCACGAGGGCATCAAGAACGTCGCGGCCGGCGCCAATCCCATGGTCATGAAAAAAGGCATCGAGAAGGCCGTTGAAGTCGCCGTCAAGGCAATCAAAGAAAATTCCCATCCCGTTTCCGGCCCTGAGGACATCGCCCGTGTCGGCGCTGTCTCCTCGGGTGATGAAAAAATCGGTTCGCTTATCGCGGAAGCGATGGAGAAGGTCTCCAGAAACGGCGTCATCACCGTCGAGGAATCCAAGACGGCCGAGACATTTTCCGAGGTTGTCGAGGGCATGCAGTTTGATCGCGGCTATATCACCCCCTACATGGTCACCGATCCCGACAAGATGGAGGCCGTGATCGATGATCCGGTTATCCTGATCACCGACAAAAAAATCTCCAACATCCAGGAAATTCTCCCCGTTCTGGAGCAGGTCGTCCAGGCCGGCAAAAAGCTCGTCATCATCGCCGAGGATATCGAGGGAGAGGCATTAGCCACCATCATTCTCAACAAGCTCCGCGGCACCTTTGTCTGTGTCTGCTGCAAAGCCCCCGGCTTTGGCGATAGGCGTAAGGAAATGCTCCGCGATATCGCTGCCCTCACCGGCGGCCAGGTCATCTCCACCGAGCTCGGTATGGAGCTTAAGGAAACCAACATTTCCATGCTCGGCAAAGCCCGCCAGGTCAAAATGACCAAGGATAACACGATTATCGTTGATGGCGCCGGCAAGCCAGAGGATATCAAAGCCCGCGTGAAGCAGATCACAAGCGAAATCGAAATTACAACCTCCGATTATGACAGAGAGAAGCTTCAGGAGCGTCTGGCGAAGCTCTCCGGCGGCGTCGCCGTCATCAAGGTCGGCGCGGCCACCGAGACGGAAATGAAGGAAAAGAAGCTCCGCATGGAGGATGCCCTCAACGCCACCCGCGCCGCTGTTGAGGAAGGCATCGTCGCCGGCGGCGGCACGGTTTATGTCGTTGCTGCCAAGGCTGTCGACGCGCTTTTGAAGACGACCTCCGGCGATGAGAAGACGGGTATCAACCTCATCGCAAGGGCTTTGGAAGCCCCCATCAAGCAGATCGCCATCAACGCCGGCCTTGAGGGCCCCGTCATTCTCGACAAGGTCAAGAACAACAAGTCGGCTTCCTACGGCTTCGACGCCGCCAGGGAAGAGTTCTGCGACCTCATCAAGTCCGGCATCGTCGACCCGACGAAGGTCTGCCGCAGCGCCCTTGAGAACGCCGCCTCCGTCGCCGCCATGGTCCTCACCACCGAGTCCCTCGTGGCCGACATCCCCGAACCCCCCGCAGCTCCCGCCGCCGGCGGTCACCCCGACATGGGCGGCATGTATTAATCGTTAAGAACCAAAAGAATAAATTGATCGAGGGAACCCGGCGCAAATACGCCGGGTTCTTTTGTCCATCTATTCCTTATTGAAATATCTCCTCACATCTGTTAGTATTCAGGCGGGTGAAATGACGATATGGATATGACGAACAGGATTGCTGCCTTCACCTTCAGGGTAGTGTTACAGCTGGCTGTTTTTTTGGTGGCTTTGTCGGCATTTGCGGGGTGCGCTGCACCGGCTGCGCCGGTTGGAACCTCACAGACGATTGCGCAGGCTGAGGACACGGATTCAGGCGATGAGATCATACAGCGGCTTTACGAAGAGAAGAAAAGCGACGTTGCCGTCAGCGGGAAAGGAACGGTACTCCGTCTGCTCAGTGATGATAACGAAGGTGACAGGCACCAGAGGTTCATTCTTGAGCTCCAATCCGGGCAGACGCTCCTTGTAGCGCATAATATTGATATCGCGCCGAGAGTTGATCCCCTTGCCGCCGGGGATACCGTCGAGTTTGCCGGCGAGTACATCTATAACGACCAGGGCGGTATCATCCATTGGACGCATCACGACCCGGACGGCAGCCATGCCGATGGCTACATCAGGGCAAACGGCCAAACCTATCAATAAAATCGACGTTAAGGAAACATATGCTTCATTATAACCACCACGCGCGCCGGGACTATTACATATACCTCGTCCTCTCCGAGACGCCCACAAAGTTTGGCAAGGCCATCCGGAGGTTTTCCGGGATCATGTTTAACCATGCGTCCGTCGCTTTTGACGCGGAGCTCAGGCAGCTGTATTCCTTTGGCCGGCACCAGCAAAAAAATCCGCTGAATGCAGGCCTCGTCCGCGAATATCCCGAACGGTTTACGTTAAGGCGCCATTCTTGCATCAACGTACGCATCTACAGAATCCCGGTCACAAAAGAACAGTATACACTGGGGAAAAGCAGAATTCTCGAGATCAAGCACGATCCTGAGGGTTACCTGTACAACCTGTTTTCCGTCCTCTCCTTCCCTGTCCTCAAAGGCTTTCATACTTATAAAGCCTATTCCTGCTCCGAATTCGCAGCGCATCTGCTGTGGTATATGGGTCTTCTCTGTCAGCCGGGAAAACAGAACTGTGCGTATACACCCGAGGATATCGGTGCGCATTTCAACGATCGGCTGTATTTTGAGGGCAATCTGTTGGACTACTGGACCGATGCGCCGGCGGCGCGCCATGATTTCTTCGGCGATCCCGGCTATACAGCAACAGCGATAACAAGCTGCCTCCTCCCCGTCAGGCTGCTCTACAGGAAAATCAGGTTCGGAAATAAATTTGCCGCGATGATATAGCATAAACATGACTGATACCGGCAGCCTCAACGCCTGAACAGGCGTCGTCGGCTGCCGGAACTTTCTTCTCATGTCTTCGTCAAATTAAATGCAATAAATTTTATGACTGCATTGCATTTTTAAAGCGGGCGTCCCATTCACAAGGGACGTCCGCTGCTATTTCCTTATTGTCTGTTTCCGCCGCTGCTCCATCATCTTTCTTCTGTTTTCATCCGCCCGCCGCTTTTTTTCACGCCTGAGCTTGTAATCGCGGATGACGAGCCATATGTAAAAAGCGGCGAATGCAATCAGGAGGAATATGACCAACTGCACCCAAAATATTGCCAGCGTGTCCGCTATCTGGGCCTTGATGAACGCGCCCCTGTCGAGCTCCACATCTCGCGCCGCCACAAGCTGCGTTTGGCCGCAGAACGCTCCGTCGATGCTGACTATTATTTCTCCGAGAATTTCACCTTTCTTCACCGGCGCTGAAATCGTCTTTCCTTCGGCCTGTCCATAAACGACAATGTCTTTTATGACATCCTCCGATGTCAGGTCGTTCCTAGTCAATACGGTAATCGGAGCGGCCGGTCTGAGGCCGATCATATCCGTCCCCTTGGCCATTTCAATTTTCTCATTCGCAGAAATTTCATTTTCTTTAACGATATCGCGCCAGGCAAATCCAGTCATCCCCCAATCCAGAAGCCGCTTCGTCTCAGTAAAGCATTTGGAAGCGTTTGACTCTTTGTCTCCTTCTGCTGATTTAACACCGAAAACGACAGAGATCAGAGAGAGCTCACTATTGTCTGCGTATGAGACAAAGCTGCTGCCGTATTCGCTTGAGGACGCTGTCTTGCCGGCAGCGCAGTATTCATAATAGTGCGCGCTCTCCCCCTGCAGCATCAGGTTCGGATTGACGAGGGTTCGCTCGGGCGAATCGTCGTCTCCCTGCGAAACATAAGACGCCTTCCCCGCAATCTCAAGAAACAACGGATGCTCGACGGCTTCTTTGAAGATCAGGTACTGATCCCAGGCCGATGTGTACTGACCTGGGTCTTTAAGCCCGCCGGGATTCATAAAGTATGTGTCACGGCATCCGAGTTCTTCCGCCTTTTCATTCATTTGGCGAACGAAGCTTCTGGCACTGCCGCTGACCTCCTCCGCCAGTATATTGCAGGCGTCATTGGCTGAGGCGAGATAAGCGCAGTGCAGGAGATCCCTGTAGCTCAATGTTTCTCCGGGTTTGATATTCTGTTTGACGGCATCTTCGTCAAGGCCGTTTAGAAACGTTTCTGATGCGGTCACACTGTCATCAATGTCTACGTGTCCGTCCTCGACCTCCATAACCGCCAACAGGAGCGTCATAACCTTTGCAATGCTTCCGGGGGCGACCCGGATGTCTTTATTGTATTCCCAGAGAATTTTCCCTGATTTCATTTCAGCCAGAAGCACCGCGTCAGCCTCAACATCCGGTGCGGGCAGCGCCGAAGCCATAGGTGAAGCCAGTGACGCGGCAAGTATCACTGTTATTAAAAATACGGTGAAAATTTTCATTTTCCTCATACATTTCTCCGTATGTATGCTATAATAATCGCTAAAGCAATACAATATTCGGCTGTACCCTATTCCAGTATATCAAATAATATGCCACCTAAGCAACAATGCAAAACTATTTTTCAAATTATCCCTTCGAAAGAACGGTATAGTAATGAAGAATCTTAAGAAAGCGGAGCTCACTGTTATAGCTTTGACGCTTCTCTGCTTGTCTTTTTCTGCCGGATATTTTATCGGCAGAGGGGCGTCTGTTGAGGTGGTATCCTTCGAAAGGCTAGTGCCGCCTTCCGTACCGGCTTCAGTTATCGAAGCGGCAGGCGCTGTTGCCGCTGCCGGCTCACCGAACGCCGAGCCTGCAGCGTCTCCCGATCCGGGTCCGTCCGGGCCCGTACCGGGCAGTACAAGCCCGCCGCCTGCCATACTGGCAGAGGACGGTGCTGCGGAGCCGGCTCAGCAGGATAAAATCAACATCAATATCGCATCGCAGTCAAGACTCGAGGATTTGCCCGGGATCGGGCCGGTTCTGGCGCGGAGCATTATCGATTACAGGGATAAAAACGGCGGTTTTGGCAGTATAGAGCAAATCATGGATGTGGACGGCATAGGAGAGAAGAAATTCGCCGCAATGAAAGAGATGATTACAATCGGAAAAGGGTGATTTTATGAGGATTTTAGTTGTGGACGATGAGAAGCTCCTTGTTAAGGGCATTAAATTCAATCTGGAAACAGAGGGGTATCAGGTTGAGGCTGCCTATGACGGCGAGGAAGCCGTCGAGCTCGCCAAAAGCGGAAATTTTGATCTGATAATTCTTGATGTCATGATGCCCAAGCTGGGCGGGCTCGAAGCCTGCATGCGTATCCGCGAGTTTTCAACGGTTCCGGTGATCATGCTCACGGCCAGGAGCGAGGACATGGACAAAATCATCGGTTTTGAGTACGGCGCCGACGACTATGTGACAAAGCCCTTTAACATCGTCGAGCTTAAAGCCCGTATCCGCGCGCTCCTCAGGCGCTCGGCACTGCAGACACAGAATGCGGGCGACGCCTGCCTGACAATCGGCCACATCGTCATTGATATCGAGAAACGGACGGCAAAAAATGACGGTATACCCGTCGAGCTGACCGCCAAGGAATTTGATGTGATCGAGCTGCTGGCCAAGAATCCCGACCGCATCTTCAGCCGCGAAAATCTCCTGAATACCATATGGGGATATGATTACCAGGGCGATATCCGGACAGTCGATGTCCACGTCCGGCGGCTGCGTGAAAAGCTTGAAAAAAATCCTGCCGAACCCGAGCGGATCATGACAAAATGGGGAGTTGGGTACTATATCAAGGGATAACGTCAGAAAACCGGTTCTCTTCAGCAGTATCAAAACAAAGTTCGCGCTGATGTATTTTTCGATCATCGCCGTTGTCTTGATACTGATGAATACGTATTTTCTGACCCGGTCCCGCGACATGATTTTTGCCTCAAAAAAAGCGTTTGTCGAGAAGCAGGCAACCTTTATTTCAGCAAGTCTCGCGCCGCTGGACGATTTGACAGTGGATAACGTGGACAAGATCATGAAGCAGCTCGACATATCGAAGCTCGATATCTCGGAGCTGAATACCACGATCATCGGCAGTGACGGCAACGTGCTTTTTTACCCCGTCGACGGCAGTGACGGCGAGGACGCCGGATTCACCAGCGATAATGTCAGAATTGCAATGGAAGGCAACGACGTGTTTTTCCTGAGTTTTTCAAATGGCGCGTTTTCAAGCAGTGCCTATACGCCCATCATTAAAAGCGGCGGCGACATTATGGGTATCGTTTATGTGCGGGAATACGACATTGAGCAGGGCAAAATCCTGATCGGGCTGCAGAGCACCATCCAGAACATCTCAATTGTCGTCGCCCTGCTTTCCATCGTCATGGTCGGCTTTTTCATCTGGACCATCATGCACCGGATCTCTCTGATTCTCAGCGCGATCAAATCCGTTCGCGAGGGCGAGTACAACTACCGGATCCAGATACGCGGCAGTGACGAGATGGCGATTCTGGGAGATGAGTTCAACAGCCTGACCAACAGGCTGCGCGAGACGGATGAGGTCAGGCGCCGCTTCGTGGCCGACGCTTCCCATGAGCTGAAAACACCCCTGGCATCCATCCGGCTCTTGTCCGACAGCATCCTGCAAAACGAGGAAATGGATGTGGATACCGTCCATGAGTTTGTCAATGATATCGGCGCGGAGGCAGAGAGGCTTTCAAGAACGACCGAAAAACTCATGAGTCTGACGCGTCTGGATACCAAAGTTACGACAAAACGGGAAGACGTTGATATCCGCCGGGTTGTCACAAGTACGCTGCGGATGCTCAATCCCCTGGCAGAGAGCCGGGAGCTCCGGATAGCCTCCAGGCTTGACGGCGGTTGTTTTGTTTATTCAACCGAGGACGATATTTATCAGATTGTTTTCAACCTTGTCGAAAACGCCATCAAATACAATATACCGAACGGCAGCGTCACGATTACCCTGACACATTCGCAGCAGGAAATTGTCCTTACCGTTGACGACACCGGCATCGGCGTTCCGGAGGATGACCTTCCCTACATCTTCGACCGGTTTTACCGTGTCGACAAAGCGCGCTCCCGGGAAGCCGGCGGCAGCGGCCTGGGCCTGTCGATTGTACGGGCTACCGTCCGGGAAAACAACGGAAAAATAACAGCCGCACGCCGCGCCGGCGGCGGCATGCGCTTTCAGGTCACCTTTCCCCCCTACACGCCGAGCAAGTCCGATACGGAAGCCTGAACGAAACCTTGAAAGGGTCGAAAGATATGGATTATCAACTGGATACCAACTGTGTACAGGCCGGTTATACGCCAAAAAACGGCGAACCGCGCATCCTTCCCATCGTGCAGAGCACAACCTATAAATATGATACCAGCGAAGATATGGCAAAGCTCTTCGACCTGACGAGCGACGGGTATCTGTATACCCGCATATCAAATCCGACGAACGACGCCGTGGCTAAAAAAATCTGCGCGCTGGAAGGCGGTACGGCGGCGATGCTCCTGTCCTCAGGCCAGGCTGCCGCTTTTTTCTCCATCTTCAATATCGCCTCCTGCGGCGACCATATCGTCTGCTGCGCCACCATCTACGGCGGCTCCTTCAACCTGTTTTCGGTGACCATGAAGCGCATGGGGGTCGAGTTTACTTTTGTGCCGCCGGGAGCCTCGGAAAAAGAGCTTCACGCGGCGTTTCGCAGGAATACTAAAGCCATGTACGGCGAGACAATTGCCAATCCGGCCCTGACGGTCCTGGATATCGAGCTGTATGCCAAAGTCGCCCATGAACATGGCGTACCCCTCATCGTCGACAACACCTTCGCGACGCCCATCAACTGCCGCCCCTTTGAGTGGGGCGCCGACATCGTCCTTCACTCCACAAGTAAATACATGGACGGCCACGCCTCCGTCATCGGCGGCGCCATCGTCGACAGCGGCAATTTCAACTGGGATGCTTATGCCGATAAGTACCCCGGCCTAACGACGCCAGACGCCAGCTATCACGGTGTCGTCTACACACGGGATTTCGGTCAGGGCGGCGCGTATATCACAAAAGCAACCGTGCAGCTCATGCGGGATTTCGGTTCCGTCCCCTCTCCCCACAGCTCGTTCCTTTTAAATCTTGGCCTGGAGTCGCTGCATGTCCGCGTCCCCCGTCACTGCGCAAACGCCTTAAAGACCGCCGAATACCTGAAAGGTCATGACAAGGTCGCCTGGGTACAGTACTGCTCCCTGCCCGGTGATAAATATTACGAGCTGGCGCAAAAATATCTCCCCAACGGTTCCTGCGGTGTGATCTCCTTTGGCTTGAAGAGCGGCGCATCCTCCGACGGAGGCCGTGCCGCCGCCGAAGCGTTTATGAAGGAATTAAAGCTCATCTCCATCGTTACCCACGTCGCCGATGCCCGGACCTGCATTCTACATCCCGCCAGCGCCACCCACCGCCAATTAAGCGACGACCAGCTCGCCGCTGCCGGCGTCTCCCCCGATCTTATGCGCCTCTCCGTCGGCATCGAGGACGTCTCCGACATCCTCGCCGACCTGGAAAACGCTCTTAAAACAGTCCGCTGAAAAATACTTGACAACAAGGGTGAAAGACGCTATAATTCATTTCTGCTGAGTCTTTGCCCTTGCGGGCTGGACCCCGATAATACAAATAGCGGGATTGTGTAAAGGTAGCACGACAGACTCTGACTCTGTTTGTGAGGGTTCGAATCCTTCTCCCGCTGCCAAAAGTAAACCGCCCTGAAAACGCTTGATTTATCAAGGTTTGCGGGCGATTTTTTTATATTATTTTTATTGTGTTATGTAAATCGATATAGGGGATAGTCGGGAACAAAACGGACCTCATTGGTTAAAAG
>JAAYBH010000450.1 GCA_012718935.1 Clostridiales bacterium | reverse complement strand
TTTTCTGAAAATGCAGACTATCTGGACGCCTCGCGTCCGACGGCCGTCAACCTGCGTAAGGCGCTGGACAGGATGGACAGGGTTGTTAAAAAAAGCTCCGGACAGCCGATACCGCAGATACTGGAGGCCATGAGAGCCGAAGCCCTGGCGATTCATCGCGAGGATATGGATATGTGCCTCCGTATATCCGAATACGGGCTGGAGCTTGTGAAGGACGGCGACGGGGTTTTAACCCACTGCAACGCCGGCCCGCTGGCGACATCCCGGTACGGCACCGGCCTGGGGACGCTGTTTCTGGCCCGGGAGCGCGGTGTCGCGCTGCATGCGTTTTGCGACGAGACGCGGCCTTTGCTTCAGGGGGCGCGGCTCACCACTTATGAACTGCAAAAGGCCGGTATCGACTGCACGCTCATCTGCGACAACATGGCGAGCATTGTCATGAAAGAGGGCAAAATCAACGCTGTCTTCGTCGGCTGTGACCGGGTTGCCGCCAACGGCGATACTGCCAACAAGATCGGCACCTCAGGCGTTGCCATCCTCGCCAAATATTACAGTATCCCGTTTTACGTCTTCTGTCCGTCCTCCTCCATTGATTTTACTTGCAAAACAGGCGGGGATATCAAAATCGAGCTGCGGCAGCCCGAGGAGATCAGGGAGAAGTTCTTTGAAAAGCCCATGGCGCTGCCCGAGGTCAAATGCTACAATCCCGCCTTTGACGTGACGGACAACGCATTGATTACTGCGATCGTCACGGAAAAAGGCATCTGCCGCGCGCCGTATACCGAGAGTTTGGCGGAAGCATTTATGAAATAAATGTAGGGCGGGGGCTCTGCTTCCGCCGCTCCAGTGCCGCGTAACGCCGCACGCTAAAGGGCGGACACGAGGTCCGCCCCTACGGAACGACAACCCGAATTTTATGAGGTGACGTTTTATGAACACATCCACATACCCCGCCGACACGGAGGTTAAATGCGATATACTGGAGGCAGGGCGGCGGCTGTATCAGCGGGGGTTTATTGCCGCCAACGACGGGAATCTGAGCGCACGCGTTTCGGACCGTCATATCTGGGCGACACCGACAGGCGTCTCCAAGGGATTTATGGCAGAGGACATGCTCGTCAAGCTTGACCTCGACGGAAATATCGTCGAGGGGAATTGCAGGCCGTCCACCGAGATCAAGATGCATCTGAAGATATACAGGGAGGCGCCGGAGATCCGCGCAGTTGCCCATGCCCACCCGCCGGTGGCGACAACGTTTGCCGCGGCGGGGATTCCGTTGGACAAGGCGCTTTTGCAGGAAGCCGTCGTCCTGCTGGGCGTTATCCCAGTCGCCCCATACGCGCTGCCCGGCTCCGAGGCTCTGGCCGACAGCGTTGTCCCGTATTTGAAGCACTATAACGGCCTGCTGCTGGAACACCACGGCGCCGTCGCCTGGGGCAGCGGCGTCATGCAGGTGCTCCACCGGCTGGAGAGCATTGAGTATAACGCCACGGTCCTGATGTACACGAGAATGATGGGCATCGAGCGGCCGATGACAAACAGCCGGATCGACGAACTTATAAGGCTGCGCCCGGCCTGGGGCGTCACCGCCGGCGGTCGGCCGCTTGGGCGGGATTAATGCCCGGTTAAGGACGGCTAATGGCCGTCCCTACGGTATGCCATAAGGTGGTTATGTAGGGGCGACTATGAGTCGCCCGCCCTGTAACGCGCCCCATGAACTGACAATAATAACACCAACGGAGGAACATCATGAAACTTCTCAGCTTTATCCAAAACGGCCAAACACATACCGGGGTTCTGACCGACAGGGGTGTTGTTGACCTGACGGCGCTCGGATTTCCGGATAATATGAATGACATAATCACCGGCGGCGAAACGATGATAAAACGCATCGCCAATGATGCTGCCGACAGAAGCCTGCCTGTACTTGACATGGCGTCACTGGAATACGCCAACATCACATCGCCCCAAAAAATTATCTGCGTCGGGCTCAATTACAAAAAGCACGCCGAGGAGACGGGCGGGACCGCGCCGGAGCATATCGTCCTCTTTTCAAAATTCAACGACGCACTGGCGGCAGCAGGCAAAAACGTCACGCTCCCGGGGTGGCAGCGCTGTTATGACTACGAGGCGGAGCTTGTCATTATTATCGGCAAGCCGGCCTGGAACGTGACACAGGAATCGGCGCCCAGTCATGTTTTCGGTTATGCCTGCGGCAACGACCTGAGCGCCCGGGACAGTCAGTTCCTCTCCAGCCAGTGGCTGGCCGGCAAGTCTTTCCCGGACTTCGCGCCGGCAGGCCCCATGATCGTCACCGCCGACAGCTTCAACCCGGACGATGTCAACGGTATTTACTGCGACGTCAACGGGATTCGGGTGCAGTCCGGCGACACATCCGACATGATCTTCAGCTGTGCCGAGATCGTCAGCACCGCGTCACGTTTCTTTAAGCTGAACGCGGGTGACCTGATCTTCACAGGCACGCCGCCGGGCGTCATATTAGGTAAGGATAAAGACAAGCGCGTCTGGCTCAAACCCGGCGATGTCGTTCAGGTTACCATCGACGGCATCGGCACGCTGACAACGCCGCTTGCGTAATACCCGAATAAGGGAGGTCATACGTTGGAAATCCGCCAGCTGAGATACTTTGCGGAAATTGATCAAGCTTAAAAACGCGATGCTTTCGCCGGAAGCCCGGGCATTTGAAGATCTGCTTCTGCAGCACCGCAGGGAAATGACCGCGCTGGAATTCGGACGCTGAAAGCGCTTCAACTTTTGCTTACACTGCTTGATAAAGCGTGATGACGCAAGCTAAAGCGTTTATGCTATAGTAGTATTGAGAGAATAGGATCATCTCCAAAGGAGGATCATTGTGAACAACACACCAAGTACCGTCAAGCTCACCAGCGACGAAAATGTCCGCTTGAACCGGGATACTTACAAAAACGCCTGCAGCGTTGACACCAGTCCCCGGGCGATCGAGCCCTTTGACAAGGAATGGGGCGTCGGCATCTCAGGCAACACCCCGAATCCCTCGCCCTTCGATAGGATCAATAAAATTCTCGCCATCACCCAGAAGACGACGAACGGTTTCGTGGCGCCCGACCGGGCGGAGCTGGTGACGGAGGCGTATCAGGCGCACCCCGGCGAGCCGCAGATATTGAAGTGTGCGTACGGTATCGCCAATGTACTGGATAAAACGCCGATCTCCATATACCCCGACGAGCTCATCGTCGGCTGCCTCGGCTGCGATAAAAAGGGCGCGCCGGTACACCCGGAGTTCGGTCTCAATTGGGTCGTCGACGAAATGAAGGACGGGCTCATGGGCTACAGCGAAGAGCGGACCCACGACTATTTCAGCTATACAAAGGACACCCAGGACCGGCTGGAGGCGCTCCGCGATTTTTGGGACGGCCATACCGTCGAGGACATGACGAACGCCATGGTCACCGACGACGTTTTAAAGGGTTCCCACGCGGGCAAGGGCGTCTTTTTTGCCGACGCCTATATCTTCTGCGGCGCGGGACATCTGGGGCTTGATTATGAGCGCCTGTTCCTCCTCGGCTTTAAAGGCATCAGAGAACTGATAATGAATCATATGGACGCCGTCGATATGTCCGATCCCGATGGCATCAAAAAGCACACGTTTTATAAAGCGACGCTCGTCACAACAGACGCGGCGATCCGCCATTTTCTGCGCTACGCCGAGCTTGCCAATCAGCTGGCGGGGGAAGAGCGCGACGGAAAGCGCGCCGCCGAGCTACGCATAATCGCAGCCAACTGCCGGTGGGTATCCGAAAACCCGCCGCGCACCTTCTGGGAGGCCATCCAGCTTATAAGCCTTGCCAACACGATTATTCTCATCGAATGCAACGGCCATTCCGTCTCCTACGGGCGCTTCGACCAGTACATGTACCCGTATTTTAAAAACGATCTGGAGACAGGCGAAGCGACAAGAGAGTTCATGCAGGAACTGATTGAAAACTTCTATCTTAAGATTTGGGATCTGAATAAGCTCCGCAATCATATCCTCATCAAGACCTTCGGAAACGGCGGCATCGGCGGCCCGGCCCTCACCGTTGGCGGCATCAAAAAGGACGGCACGGACGGCACGAACGAGCTGACCTTCATGGCGCTGGACGCCCACGCCCACGTCCGCGTCCCAAACCCCTGGCTGGCCGTCCGGCTGCACGCGGGCACACCCCGGGAGCTGAAGATCAAAACGGCTAATCTCATCCGCATGGGTACCGGCGAGCCAAAAATCTTCAACGACGACGTAGCGATTCCCAGCATGCTCACCTCGAACGTTGAGTTGACGGATGCCCGCGACTATCAGGTGGTCGGCTGCGTGGAGCCCGACGTCTCCGGCAAGTCCTACGGCTGGAAGGACTGCGGCCACATGAACATCGCCCGCGTCCTGGAGCTGGCCATCAATGACGGGCGCTGCTACAACTGCGGTCCCGCCTGCCCGCGGTGGGAAAAATGCGGCGCGGTGGGGGATCAGCTGGGCCTGAAAACTGGAAGCCTCCAAGATTTCACATCCTTTGATCAGGTTTTGGACGCCTACGACAGGCAGATGAAATACTGGTGCGACAGACAGGTGGCGCTTTTAAACGCCGTCGACCTGGCCCACCAGGCGCTCCGCCCACTGCCGTTTTTATCCATTCTTATGGACGGCTGTATCGAAAACGGCAAGGATGTGACGATGGGCGGAACAAAATATAATTTTACCGGCCCCCAGGGGGTCGGCATCGGCACGGCGGGAGACGGCCTCGCCACTATTAAGCAGCTGGTTTTCGACGAAAAGCGCGTCACCGGGCGCGAGCTGCTGGACGCCGTCAGGAGCAACTGGGAGGGGTACGAGGACCTCTACGCCTGGGTCAACAGCGACCGGGTCCATCACTACGGCAACGACGACGATTACGCCGATGAGCTTACAAAGTTCGCCATGGACACCTGGTGCAAGCACATCGAGCACCGCCCCAACGCCCACGGCGGCTTCTTTCAGCCCGGCGCGTATTCCGTGACCGTCAATGTGGCCCACGGCCAGAACCAATGGGCCTCCGTCGAAGGCCGGAAAGCCTTTGAGCCGGTGTCCGACTGCATGGGCGCCGTCCACACAAAATGCTGCTCCCACGATAACAAGGGGCCGCTGGCTATCTGCCGGTCGGTGACAAAGCTCGACCACGCCCGCGCCACCAACGGCACGCTTTTAAACTGGAAGTTCTCACCCTCGACCCTCGTCGGTGAGACGGGACGTGACAACTTTATCGCCCTGATAGAGGAATATATTCACCGGAAGGGCATGCACAGTCAGTTCACCGTCGCGAGCCAGGAGACCCTCGTCGCCGCCCAGAAGGACCCGGACAGCTATCGCGACCTTCTCGTCCGCGTCGCCGGCTACAGCGCGTATTTCGTGGAGCTGAACAAGGCGCTCCAGGACGACATCATCGGGCGGACGGAATTGTCGTTTGATTAAATAGATCAAGCGGTTCCAGGACCGACACAGGGGTCGGTCCCTACATTGAAACCGTAGGGGCGGACCTTGTGTCCGCCCTCCAACGATATACATGGCAAAGGAGGTGGCATCGTGCTGCATCGCAATTCCGAGGGTGCCCCCTGCGCCCTCGTCAGCAATATCCAGAAGTATACGATCCACGACGGTCCGGGCATCCGGACGGCAATTTTTTTTACGGGCTGCACGATGCGCTGCCTTTGGTGCTCAAATCCCGAGACGATTGATTTAAAGCCCCGGCTCGGAGCGTATCCGTCCAAATGCCTGTCCCTTGACAAGTGCGGCCACTGCGTCAAGGTCTGCCCGGAAAAGGGCGCGCCGCTGGAATTCGATGAAAACGGCGTCCTGAAGGCCGTTCGTATGACCGGGCGCTGCGACGGTTGCTTCAAATGCGCCGATATATGCCCTCCGCGGGCGTTGAAGCAATGGGGGACGCTCATGACGATCCCCGAGCTGATGAAAGCTGTCCTTGAGGACAGGAGCTTTTATCAGCGAACAGGCGGCGGTGTGACCTTAAACGGCGGCGAGGTGCTTGTCCAGTGGGAAATCGCCGCAATGCTGCTGGAGGAGTGTAATAAAGCGGGCGTTAATACCTGCGTCGAGACGGCACTGAATGTCCCGGCGGCGCAAATGGAGGCTGTTTACCGCTTTACCGATCTTGTCATAACCGACATCAAGCATATGGACACAGCTAAGCATAAGGAATTCTGCGGCGCGGGCAATGAGCTGATCCTGAACAATATCAAACGCACCGTCGGGCTTGGAAAAAAGCTCGTCATCCGCACTCCTGTCGTCCCCGGTTATAACGGCAATGAGGAGAATATCCGTGCTATCGGCGCGTTCATCAGAAACGTGCTTGGAAATCAGATCATCCAGTACCAGTTGCTGCCGTACCGTCAGCTGGGTATCGAGAAATACGAGTCCCTCGGCATTCCGTACCCGATGGGCGATTATCAGCCGCCGGAACGGAGCGAGCGGGAGGCGGAGCTTCTGCGGCTCTGCGGCATCCTCGTCAGTGAGTATGGCATCCCCGCCGTCCCCGGGTCGAGCCAAAAGCTGGAGCT
>JAAYBH010000055.1 GCA_012718935.1 Clostridiales bacterium | reverse complement strand
TATGAGGAACAGCGAAGAGAAAAAATCCCCTACAAGGGCAAGGAGCTGGCCTCAGGGCTGGAGAACGCGCTCTACGCCTGCCCGGCCTGCCAGGAGGTCTGCCGGCTGAAAAGCCGGGACGGCATTTTTTCCTGCGACTGCGGCCTGACGGTTCATTACAATACCTACGGTTTTTTCGAAGGAGAGAATCCGCCCTTCGGGACGGTAGCCGAGTGGGATGCCTGGCAGGAGGAATTTCTGCGCCGTTATGTGGGCGCAGTCGGCGACGGGCCCATCTATGAGGATCCCGGCCAAAGTCTGTTTATCATCGGGACGGACCACAGCGAAACGTTCGTCACGCATGGTCTGCTCAGGCTCTATAAGGACCACTTTGAGCTGGGGGGGTTTTCGGTCCCGCTGAGCAAGCTGTACCAGATGGGAGTCTACGGCGACGCACACATCGTTTTTTCAGCCGAGGGCGTCAACTACGAGATTAAATCGGAGATCGTCCGGAGCGGGCGAAAGTACGAGACGATGCTGGGGATTTTAACGAAGAAGGAGGCAGCGGCGGGGAAGAGCGCCATCATGCCGCCGATATCATAAAATAAACAGGCCGGGGGTAAGTCATGGATTATTCAAACGCAAACGCAGCCTTATGGAATGTGATCATTCAGTTCGGTATTATCGCCGTCGTTATTTTATTATCGAACCTTCTGCGGCGCAAGGTCTCATTTATCAGGAACAGCCTGATGCCGACGGCCGTGCTTGGCGGCTTTATTCTGCTGATCGCGCGGTCCGTAGGAATTATTGACTTTGATACGGACTTCATGGAGAAGCTCATTTATCACGGCATCGCCCTCGGCTTTATTGCCATGTCCCTCCGGATACCCGATAAAAATACGGAGGAAAAGGGTAATCTCACCGCGCCGAAAAGCGGTGCGATTATTGTCGGCTCCTACCTGATTCAGGCGATATTCGGTCTCGGCATCTCCATCGGACTGGCCTATACGGTGATGCCCGGTATGTTCAAGGCGGCCGGTATCCTGCTGCCGATGGGCTATGGACAGGGGCCCGGGCAGGCCAACAATGTCGGATCGACCTATGAAGCCGTCGGCTTTGTCGGCGGCCGTAGCTTCGGCTTGTCTCTGGCGGCAGCAGGATATCTATGCGCCTGCATCATCGGTGTCATCGCGCTGAACATACTGGCCAAAAAAGGCAAACTGAAAAAAGCAAGCGGCGGCACCGACGCACTGGGCTCGGTAAATGTCGACAAGTACCAGGACGAGGGAGAAATACCCGTCTCCGAATCGGTTGACAAGTTTTCCATCCAGGTGGCTCTGATTCTGCTCGTTTATCTCGTGACGTATCTTTTAACGTGGGGCATCACGGCGGCACTGTCAGCCTGGCTGCCGGCCGTTGGCGCGACGCTCAATACGCTGCTGTGGGGCTTCAATTTTATTATCGGTTCGGCGCTGGCGATCCTCACGCGCGTGATACTGAAAAACCTCAAGGGCTTCAAGCTGATGACGCGGCAGTATCAAAACAATTATCTGCTCTCGCGAATATCCGGATTCTTCTTTGACGCCATGATCGTCGCCGGCATCGCGTCCATCAACTTCCAGGACCTGAGCGGCCTGTGGCTGCCCTTTGCTTTAATGGCGATAACAGGCGGCATCATCACATGGTATTTCCTCGTCTGGGTCTGCAGGGAGGTCTACAAGGGCTATTTTTATGAGGGCCTATTGTCCATGTACGGTATGATGACGGGGACAATCAGCTCCGGCGTCCTGCTGCTGCGTGAGGTTGATCCCGAAATGAAAACGACCGCGGCGAACAATCTGATCACAGGCTCCAGCTTTGCGATTATTTTCGGCGCGCCAATACTCGTAATAATCGGCATGGCCTGGAAAAGCGACGTCATGGCATTCGTGACCCTGGGCTTGTGCGTCGTCTATTTCATCCTGATGATGCTGTTTATATTTAAGGTAAAAATCCGAAAAAAATAACGTAATTTTAATACTTTTGTAATAATATGGCTTTAGATTCCTTAACATTATCATGTTATTATGAAAAAAAAGAGAAATAGTCAGCTTTTTGGGTGGGGAGTCGGTCTTCCCGCCTTTTTGCACCAAACAGTCAACCGGACAGGAGGCGTATGGATGGAAACGGAAAATAAGGACAAGGCTTTCCCGGAGGTTCTTTATGATTTGAAAAAGAACGGGATGGACGTGCTTCAAGCCGTCATCCGGCAGTGCGGCAGGGATGAGCTGGAGGATATTATCCGGTTGCAGGGCGCTGTGCATGATGCGGTTGCCGATAAGGACACATTTGTTTTTTCAACTGAAGACGAGCTGGCCGAATCCCTCGATACCGATGTCTGCATCGGAGCATATTTGGACGGCCGGCTGATCGCCTTTACGCTGATCGTCACAAATCCCTGCAGCCCGAGGAACCTGGGGTATTACCTGGATTACAGCCGGGAGCGCTGCCAAAAATGCGTCACATACGATACGACGTTTGTCCATCCGTCCTATACCGGATACGGGCTTCAAAGAGCTTTCCTGTCAATAAAGGAAGCGATCGCCATCGACCTGGGCGCCTGGGAGGCTTTGGCGACAGTATCTCCCGATAATGCGGTCAGCCTCAGGAATCTGAGAGCCGGCGGATTTGAAATTGCCGGTGAAAAAAGCATGTATGGGGAGCGGCGCAGATATATCATGCGCAAATCTCTTATAAAGGACTAAAGTCCAGGAGGTATTATGGAGCTGTCTTCCCATCTTGAAATAAACCTGGGAAAAATCGAGGAGAATGCCTTTCGAATTGTTGAAAAATGCGCAAAGCAGGGAATTGAAGTGCTGGGCGTGACGAAGGGCTTTTCTGCGTTGCCGCGCATCGTCAGGGCGATGATCCGGGGCGGCATAACGAAGCTGGCAGACGCCAGGCTTGAAAACATCATATCCCTGCGAAAGCAGCACTTTACCCAGAGTATAACCCTTCTGAGGATTCCCAGGCTGAGCACGGTTGAGAAGGTCATTGCGTTTACAGACTGCAGTATCAACTCCGAATACGAGGTCATCAAAGCCCTTTCAGAAAAAGCAGCAAGCAAAGGGATCAGGCACAGCATTGTCCTGATGATCGACGTCGGGGATCTCAGGGAGGGTGTCCTGCCGGAGGACGCCGCGGAAGCGGCGGAAAAAATCGTCCGGCTGCCCGGCGTGACGCTCAGCGGGATCGGAACAAATATGGGTTGCTACGGCGGCATACTGCCCACGGCGCATAATCTCAATCTGCTGCTTGAGATGAAAACAGACATCGAGCGCAGGGTGGGGGCAGAGCTGGAGATTATCTCGGGCGGCGGCACCTCGTCCCTGAAGCTGGTGGAGGACGGCAGCATACCCAAAGGCATCAACCAGCTCAGGATCGGCGAAGGTATCCTGCTTGGCACGGATACAACCCACGGCTACCAGGTACCGTGGCTTCATCAGGACGCGTTCCTGCTCCGGACGGAAATCATTGAGGTCAAGACGAAACCCTCCGTACCGATCGGCGTCACGGGCCATGATTCCTTCGGAAACAGGCCGGTATTTGTTGACAGGGGACTCAGGAAACGTGCGATTGTGGCGCTGGGCAAACAGGATGTGAATATCGAGGGACTGATCCCCGTGGATAAGAACATCCACATACTGGGGGGGAGCAGCGATCATCTCATTGTCGACGTGACTGATGCCGCCGGTGAAATCAGCGTCGGGGACTTGATGACGTTTAAACTGAACTATCAGGGCCTGCTGACGTCCTGCGGCTCAAGATACATTAAGAAATTCTATATTCAATGAGCCATGACTGTTGCGAAAAAAAACAACCCCGGTCTCATGAGGAGAGGCCGGGGTTGTTTGCTTCAGTAACCGGTGCGGGCTTGTGGCGCATCAGCTCATAGACAAGCAGGATGCCGAGGGCGGTGAACAGGGCGGGGAAAATATAAACCGGGGAAAAAACCGGTTCGGCAAAAGCGTCGCTGCTGCCGATCAATTTAGCCGTCACCAGCGGCAGGCTTGTGAACAGCATCTTGTATTTTATGATATCCAGCGCCGCCCGGCAGGACAGGAGCGTCAGATAAAAACCGATGACGGACAGGATGCAGGCCAGAAAAAAGCCGCGCCTGTCCCTGCAGCCTTTGAAAATTCTGATTCCCAGAAAAATAAGGAGCGGCAGGAAAACATACGCCGGTGCGAAGGATTTGCCGAAAATAAGAACCCAGACGGCCGCCGGCAGTGTTCCGGCCAGCATCCCCAGGAGACCGCCCACGACGGAGACGGGCAGCAGCGCGTCGCGACTGACTCTCAGCCTCATTCCAGCATCCGCTTCCGCGCTTAAGGAGGATGCCTCCCCGGATATGGTTCCCTCTTGCGGTTTGCTGTCTTCCATTGCTAAAAGCCAGCCTTTCGTGTCGTTTTACTCAGCCGTATGCGGCGAGCTTCTCGCCGATTTTATAGATGTCACCGGCGCCGACTGTCAATATGATATCGCCCTCTTGGGATATAAACCGGATTTGCTCTTCGATTTCCTTGAACGACGGGCAGAAGACGGCGCCCGGGATTTTTTCAGCCAGATCCTTTGAGGAAATACCGATGGTATTCTTTTCGCGGGCGGCAAATATTTCGGCGAGATAGACAAGGTCTGCCCGCCGCAGCTCCGTAATGAAATCATCAAACAGCGCCTGTGTCCGGGTATACGTATGGGGCTGGAAGGCGAGGATGATACGCTTGTAATCCAGGGATTCGACAGCGTCTAAAAGAGCGCGCAGCTCATGGGGGTGATGGGCATAATCATCGTAGACCGCAGCGCCGTTGATGCTGCCCTTATACTCAAAACGCCTGCCGGCGCCGTGAAAGTCCGAAAGGCCTTCCGTTATGGCGTCTGCCGGAATATTCAGCGTGAGGGCTGTCGCTGTGGCGGCCAGCGCATTCATGATGTTGTGCAGCCCGGGGATATGCAGGGCGATGTGGCAGGTGAACCGGCCGTCAAAATAGACGTCAAATTCGGAACCACCGTTTTGAACGACATTTAAGGCGCGCACCCTGACGTCTTCGCCGAAACCGAAGGTGAAGAGCTCCCGGCCAAGAGGCCGCAGCGCGTCCATCGTATTGTCGTCGTCACCGTTGCACACGATAAAGCCGTCCTCTGGGACGAGCGAAGCGAATTTGCGGAAGGAAGCTTTGACGTCCTCGAGATCCTTGAAAAAGTCAAGGTGGTCCGCGTCGACGTTTAAGACAACCGCAATCGTCGGAAAAAAGCTGTGAAAAGAATTAAAGTACTCGCAGGATTCGAGCACAATCACGTCGCCCTCGCCCACGTGGTATCCGGAATTGAGCTTCGGCAGCGTGCCGCCGATCATAACCGTCGGGTCCGCGCCGGCTGCCATCAGGATATGCGTGGCCATGGAGGTCGTCGTCGTCTTCCCGTGAGTGCCGGAGACACAGACGGCGTTTTTATACCGGCGCATGATGTAACCCCAGGCTTCCGCGCGTTCAAAAACAGGGATGCCAGCTTTCCGGGCCGCGGCGATTTCCACGTTATCTTCCCGGGCGGCGGCCGTTCTGATGATGAAGCTCGCGCCGCCGATATTGTCGGCCCGATGACCGACCTGAACGTCAATTCCGAGAGACTGCAGATGCCGGACGGCTTCGCTGTCATTCATATCTGAGCCGGTAATCGGGACGCCCATATTATGGAGTACCTCCGCCAGAGGAGACATGGACACGCCGCCGATCCCGACTAGGTGCCCCCTCAGGCCGGACTTCACGCAGGTTTCAAATTCAGTTATATACATAAAACACCCCGGGTAGAGATTAAAAAGCAAAATCATTCACGTCTTCGTGAAAAGAGCGCTTTTCAAAACAATGTTAACATTGTTTTCGCGCTGTCAAATGATTATAATACTTACGGAATACTTTTACAAGAGTGATTATTGCGCGATTTTTGGCGTTT
>JAAYBH010000449.1 GCA_012718935.1 Clostridiales bacterium | reverse complement strand
ATATTCTCTACAGGGATCAGCGGAGCCGCCGCCGCCAGATGAACTCGCGCCTGATGCAGACCTTTAATGAAATCACATATGCCGACGCGCGCGACAGCGACGTCAAGCGTGAGAACGCCAACATCAACGGGGATACGCCCATGGGCATCATGTTTAAATACGGGTCCGAGGGCGCCAAGCAGTTTTATCACATGTTTGTCCTGAACCCCGACCACTCAAAAGCCCATACCGAAGGCGATATTCATATTCACGACCTGGACTTTCTGTCACTGACAACAACGTGTACGCAGATCGATATTCTCAAGCTGTTCAAAGGCGGTTTTTCCACAGGCCACGGCACGCTGAGGGAGCCGAACGATATATCGTCCTACGCGGCGCTGGCGTGCATTGCCATCCAGTCCAATCAGAACGATCAGCACGGCGGCCAGAGCATTTTCAATTTTGACTACGGCATGGCCGAGGGTGTCAGGAAGACGTTTGTCAGGCTGTACCGTCAGAACCTAACCAAAGCGATCATGCTCTGGAAAGAGCTGAAGGACGATATCGAGGACGATATCAAAGAAATAATCGCCGGGATCAAAGAACGCACCGGACTTCAGCCGACACTGGAGAATAACGAGGCATATTTAAACGAAGAGCTGCCGATACTGCTCAGTAAATTTGGTATCGACGAAGAAAGCGCGGGGAAAGCGCAGCGGCTTGCCCTGCATTATGCCGCGAAGGAGACGGACCGCGCCACATATCAGGCGATGGAGGCGCTCATCCACAACCTGAACACCATGCATTCGCGCGCCGGAGCGCAGACGCCCTTTTCCACTATAAACTACGGTATGGACACCTCTCCCGAAGGCCGCATGGTTATGAAAAACGTCATGCTGGCCACGGAAGCCGGCCTAGGAAACGGCGAAATTCCAATTTATCCGATTCAGATTTTCCGTGTCAAAGACGGCGTCAACCTCAACCCCGGCGAAAAGAACTACGACCTGTTCAAACTGGCCTGCCGCTGCTCGTCAAAGCGGCTGTTCCCCAATTTCGCATTCCAGGACGCGCCGTTTAACTTAAAATATTATAAAGGCACACCGGAGACCGAGATCGCCTATATGGGCTGCCGGACCCGCGTCATCGCCAATGTCAACGACCCGACGAGGGAAATATGCCCGAATCGCGGCAATCTGTCGTTTACCTCCATCAACCTGCCGCGTCTTGGTATCAAGGCCAAGGGCGATATCCCGAGGTTCTTTGAAGACCTCGATCATATTCTCGATCTGGTTGTGGATCAGATGCTGGAGCGCTTTGAAATACAATGCCGCAAGCGCGTTTATAATTTCCCCTTCCTCATGGGGCAGGGCGTATGGATGGACAGTGAAAAGCTCAACTGGAACGACGAGGTGCGCGAAGTATTAAAACACGGCACGCTATCCATCGGCTTTATAGGCCTTGCCGAGACGCTGGTGGCGCTCATCGGAGAGCACCAGGGCCAGAGCGAGCGGGCGCAGAATCTCGGCCTTGAGATCATCAGCCATATGCGCGCCCGCTGCGACGCCGAGAGCCTGAAGAGAAAGCTCAACTTTACGCTGCTTGCCACGCCCGCGGAAGGTCTTTCCGGCCGTTTTGTCAAAATCGACAGGAAAAAATTCGGTGACATTCCCGGTGTCACCGACCGGGATTACTACACCAACAGCTTCCATATCCCCGTTTATTTCCCCATCAACGCCTATGAAAAGATCAGGCTGGAAGCGCCGTATCATGCCCTGACAAACGCCGGCCACATCAGCTATATAGAGATGGACGGCGACCCGATGGACAACCTGGAGGCCTTTGAAAAAATTATCCGCTATATGAACCAGTGCGGCGTCGGCTACGGTTCCATCAACCACCCCGTCGACCGGGACCCTATCTGCGGCTATACCGGCATCATCAAGGACGAATGCCCCCACTGCGGCCGGAAGGAAAATGACAGCAACATGGGCTTTGAACGCATCCGCCGGATCACCGGTTACCTTGTGGGTACCCTGGACCGTTTCAACAACGGCAAGCGCGCCGAGGAAGCCGACAGAATCAAGCATAGCTGCAGCGCGACATAGGAGGCATCACCATGCGTATCGCAGGCTTGGTACAGGATTCTATCGTTGACGGGCCGGGGCTCCGGTTCACCGTCTTTACCCAGGGCTGTCCCCACCGCTGCGAGGGCTGCCACAATCCCGAGACGCACGACCCCGACGGGGGTAAAGAAATCCCTGTTGATGAGGTCATAAAGCAGATGCGCTCCAATCCTCTGACGGACGGCGTGACCCTGTCGGGCGGTGAACCGTTTGCTCAGGCAGAGGACTGCGCCGCCATCGCCGAAGCCGCGAAAAAAGCCGGCCTGAACGTCTGGACTTACACCGGCTATACTTTTGAACAGTTATTCAATTTATCCGATCCGGATATGAAAAAGCTGCTGAACCTCACCGATGTACTGGTAGACGGCCTGTTTATTCTGGCGGAGCGCAGCCTCGCCATCAAATGGCGCGGCAGCAAGAACCAGCGGCTCATTGATGTACAAAAGAGCCTGGAAGCAGGTCACACTATAGAATTGACATGAGAAACCCATAAATAAAGAGGGGCTGTCTTAAAAACAGCGGGCGATTGATAATCGCCCCTCGTATAATATAGTTAACCGAAATTGTCTTGAAAAAGATCAACAAATCGGGATAATTGATGTAGAGATGAGGTCAGCGTATCGCCCCTTGAGTCTCGTGCTCGTTGCGTAGAGTGCTGCCTCACCTTTACACGATTTTGCGAATGAGCTGGAAGTTGGTTCGGCATAGCCGAAGTCTCCGTATATCTAACGAGGTTGTGACGTGTAAAGGCAAGAGGAATCTCATCTTAATTCAAGCAAAGGTGATTTCTTATGCTGATTTGTGGAATCGATATCGCCAAGCACAAGCACGAAGCATCCCTCGTCGATGAGTCCGGAAAGTTGCTGTCAAAATCCTTGCGTTTTTCAAATGATAACAGCGGAGCTGCCTCTTTACTCGAATACTTATCAAAGCTGAATCCTGATGATCAGGACATTATCTTTGGTATGGAGGCCACAGGCCATTACTGGCTGGCGCTCTATTCCTTTCTCTTTGATAAGGGTTTCACCGTTAATGTCATCAACCCGATACAAACCGACGCCTTGCGCAACGTTTTCATTCGGAAGACGAAGAACGATTCGAAGGACTCATATCTCATAGCCGAAACAGTGCGTATGGGCTACACAAGTTCAACCCTGCTGCCGGATGATGCCCTGCTTGGGCTTCGCCAGCTATGCCGGCACAGAACCGACCTGGTAGACATGACATCAGAACTGAAATGCAAAATCATAGGCCTTCTCGATCGGATTTTTCCTGAATATGCAAAGCTTTTTTCCGACACATTCGGTAAATCTTCTGTAGAGCTTTTATCCAAGCACACAACGCCTGAGGAGATTGCTGAGCTTTCTTCAAAAAAGCTTGCTACATTACTGGGCAAGTGTAGCCGCGGACGTTTTGGCACCGAAAAGGCCGAGCAGATTAAGGCTGCGGCCAAAAACAGCTTTGGCATTAGACTGGGTGCTGATATATTTGCGCTCCAAATTAGGCAGTTGCTCGATCAGATCATGCTTATTGAAGACCAGATCTCTGTAATCGAAGCGGAAATGGAAACTAGGCTTTCTTCTTTGAACAGCTGTATTACTACCATTCCTGGCATAGGCCCTGTACTTGGTGCGGCCATCGTCAGTGAGATCGGTGATATCTCCGCCTTTACCTCTGCCGAGAAGCTGGTTGCGTTTGCGGGTATTGACCCGTCTGTTGTGCAGTCAGGTAATTTCGAAGGTACGCGGG
This sequence comes from Clostridiales bacterium, assembly GCA_012718935.1. Taxonomy (GTDB): domain Bacteria; phylum Bacillota; class Clostridia; order Oscillospirales; family Oscillospiraceae; genus Sporobacter. Next base: position 224 of record JAAYBH010000449.1, on the reverse strand, counting down.
GTAAAATGTCTAAGCGGGGCTCGCCCCATCTGAGACGCGCTCTCTGGCTCGCAGCTCAACGTGCGGCCAATCTGGACGGGTCAATCTTCAGAACGTTTTATTTGAAGAAAATTTCCGAAGGAAAACATCATTTCACTGCAATCGGGGCTGTCGCACGTAAGCTCACTTATACTGTTTTTGCCGTTCTTCGCGATAACAAACCTTACGTCCCGATTGCTTAATTT
>JAAYBH010000448.1 GCA_012718935.1 Clostridiales bacterium | reverse complement strand
TTGAATATTGTAACGGAACGGTAACACGGCGGGATTATTTTGTCAGCGACATCAGCCAGGTCATCTTCGGTTCGCCGCCGGTCAGGGCATCTTTCCAGGCCTGCAAATCCTTATCGCGTTTTTTCGTTTCGGAAAGTATATCGCTGTACTGCTCGCCGGGACCGATAAAGTTGAGAATATAGTATCCTACGGACTCGGCATACAAAACGGTGTTGTCGCCGGGTTTTCTGGCCGGATCGTATATCCAGCTGTCGATATCGGGTAATTGATTCTTGTAGACATTCTCATAGAGCTTGCTTTCATCGACGCTGATTTCCACGCTGCGGGATTCCATCAGCTCCTCGAGCTTCTCCTGAGTCGCTCCGCCGTCGAGCCATTCCTTATAAATCGAATTTGCCGTATCCTCCGCTGTTTTCCTGTTTACGGCGACCGCTTCATCATAAGCCGTACCATCGTCGTCAGCCGGTATCGTATTTTCATTGACCGCCGCCTGTTTCACGACGATCGCCTGAAAATTAACAGTGGGGTAATGGTTGTTGTCCCTTGCTTCATACATGACAACATAATATCCGTTTGACATTTCAAAAGTTGATACATCGCCGGCTTTACGACCTTCGTCCCGCAGCCAATCTCCGTATACGCTGCCAAGAAGCTCGCCCTTGTAGATTCTTTGAGAGGCGGTGTCATCCTTATATGTCTCCGGATCGTATTCCCGCGCCGTGTCAATAAAGCTCTGCTCGTCCGTGATCTTTGCGGCATATTCCCCCGCCTTTATACCGGCCTCCTTCACAGCCTCGGCTTTGGCCGCCTCATAGGAAGCATCGTCGGGATAATCCGCCTTGTCAATCTCGACGCTCACAAGGAAATAACGGAACGTGAACGTATCGAACATGTTCTTATTCTCGGTATAATATGATTCAATCTCTTCAGGTGAGTACGCCAGATTTTCTCTGACATTATTGATATAGGAATTAATGAGGTAAGACCTTTCCGAATTCTTTCTATAAGCGTCTTCCGTCATCGACTTGCCATAAGCCGATCTGAGATAGTCGCCGAAATTCGGATACCCCGACGCATAACCCATTGCTTTCAGGTTCTCAATCTCTGCATCCAACTCCGCTTTATCCTCTGCCGGAAGCTGATAATTATCCTTCATGGCTGCCAGATAAATTTTGTTATCCGACTTCATCTGTTCCAGCGCCATTTTTTGGAAGAAATCCGACCAGGTTTCGCCTGTTTCCTCGTTATATATCTGGCTCTTCAGCGGTGTATCCCGGCTGGGAAGCATCGAATTCCCTAAATCTCCGCCGCCGCTCATGGCATTGTAGTATTGAAAATAGGCATTCTCATAATAGTAGTTGAAGTCGGTGATGGAATATTTGACGTTATCGATCGTCAACGCGGTGAAATTCTGCCTGAAATAGTTTGAGCCGATGAAAAGCGAGCCAATGAACAAAACGGCTACAACAGCAGCAGTAATCGCGGTTAATCTGGTCAATTTCCCTGTACTGTCGATTTTTTTATTTTTCCCGCTCATGCCTTTCCCGAAGTTAAGCCCGTCAGAATTTCGTTTCGTCTTCTTTTGCGCTGCACTCATAAGTCCGTCATTCCTCTTTGTAGCGTATTTGTGTCTATGTAATACCATTGCCGCAGGACGCGCCAAAGGTATAACAGGGGTAATTATAACCGAAAGCTATCTTCCTTTCAAGCGCAATCATCCACTGTTATTAAATAATTAACAAAATTTCCTCCGGTTAACAAGCAGATAAAACAATAAATGACCCCGCCGTGCCGTGTAAGCCCATTTATAACCTGCACAACTCGGCAGGTGGGTTTCCTCCTAGCGGCTGCTCCGCTTCCAACATCCAAAGGAAACATGCTGTTTCCTCCGGGAGGCCTGCAATTCGCCGGCAGAGATCGGAATCCCTTATAAATAATGTGGGTTTAAAAAAGCCTATCACGTACATAGCAGGGTATTTAGATTCTAACATACGGCGCCTTTTATTGCAATGACTGCAGCCGCCGCAAAATACTGGATATTCAGACGCTTTTCAGCATTTCGTGAGCTTTTATTCCCGCTCCGTCTCATTCTTCCGTATCAGTTTCATCGCTGAAGAGCTGCTCCATAAACTTGTTGTAAACAGCCTCCATTTCCAGGTCGTCATCCACTGTCGCCAGAATTTCCTCGCCGTTTTCCTGGATGACTTTAAGGATAACCATACCGTAGTCCTCGTCATTTTCATCCATATCTGCCGGCAGAAAGGCCATATACAGAGCATCTCCGTATTCTATTGTGTCCAGGTGTTCGAGTTCAAATTCATTCCCGTCATCATCTGTGACGGATATAAAGTCACCGCCGTATTGCTCGCTCATATGAACCTCCGAACGCCAATTATATCATTGGCTTAAAAAAATATAGCACAATACCCGATTGTGCTATTCATAATACTCTGCTGTATCAGATTAATCAAGACTCAAAGCTGTATCTGCCGCAAGTCAATCATTTACGACCCGAAATCTTCCAGCAGCTTCAGGACATCCTCGTATGTCGTCGCTCCGATGCCCGAATCCAGCAATACCTTGTCAACCGCTCTCAAGCCTTCCACATCAATCGTTGTTTCAATCATGGGTGAAGCGTCTTCCTTATTATTGTAAACCGCGATATGTCCGTTATGAGAACGAAGCCAGTAGCTTTCGCTGCTCTGGGCTTCTGTCAGCACGGCCGGAGTATCCGCCGATGCACCCTGGAGAACGGTGGTGATCACCAAGGCAATAATCATAAAGACCGATGCTAAGACCGCAATGGAGAGCAGCGTTTTTTTCAATGTGATAGTCATGTAATCACAACCTTTCACAAGATTCCTCACCGGTATTATTTCCACAAATGCCCATTCCTATGCTTCATCGCGTCCCGTCATCAATTATTTACAAAAATAAATTGACAGGCATGATACAATAGCTGTAACATTATTGATAATGTCCCACACTTCGAGGTGATTAGCTTGACTTCAGGCAACAAATACAAGGCAAAGAAAATCGCAAAGACAGGTTTCCGTACAGCCGGCGGGGTTGTCGTTTTACTGTTGAAAATTGCAGGCACTCTCATTCTGGTTGGTTTGACGACCAGCTTGATTTTTGCCTGTATCTTCACGGTATACGTCAACACAAATCTGACCTCCGAGCTTGATATAAGCCTCGAGAGTCAAAAAATGAACGAATCCAGCTTTATCTTTTATAAAGACCCGGCGACGAATGAATATGAAAAGCTCGTTATGATCCAGGGCGAGCAATACAGAAAATGGGCAGATTACGACAACATCCCCAAATATGCCGAGCGTGCGCTTGTCGCCATAGAAGATAAACGATTTTATGAGCATGACGGTGTCGACTGGTACAGAACGTCTGCCGCTTTCGTCAACATGTTCCTCAGCATGAAGGATAATTTCGGCGGCTCAACGATCACCCAGCAGCTGATAAAAACTCTGACCGGCGAAGATGAGGTAACCGTCCAGCGCAAACTGCTGGAGATTTTCAGAGCTCTCCAATTCGAGAAAAAATACACCGAAGAGGAGATCATCGAGTGGTATCTCAATGTCGTCCCCTTCGGCGGCAACTGCTATGGCCTTGGGGCAGCAGCGGACTACTATTTCGGAAAGGATATCGGTGACCTTACGCTGGCCGAATGCGCCTCAATCATCGGGATCACGAACAACCCGTCGCTGTATAATCCGTATATCAACAAGGAGTCCAACAAGGAGCGGCAGGAGCTGATCCTGACGAATATGTACGAGCAGGGATATATCGACAAAGCGGAGCTGGACGCGGCGATTAACCAAAAGCTTGTCTTCCAGAAGGGCGAAAACAATTCCAATGAAAATGTCATCTACACATGGTTTGAGGAAGCGGTTATTGAAGATGTCATCGCTGATTTGATGAAGGCGAAGGACATCTCCAGGAAGACTGCGACAGATATTTTATTTACCAACGGTTTACGGATCATCAGTACGTTAAACCCGGATATTCAAGCGAAGGTGGACAGCATCTACCAGGATCCCAGCAAGATACCTGAGGTAGGTGGCTCGAGCCAGCCGTTGAGTTCCGCCATCGTATTGGCAAATCCATATACGGGTGAAATACTCGCTCTGGAAGGTAACGTCGGAAAAAAGACAGCCAACCGTCTGTTTAACAGGGCGACGCAGAGCCAGCGTCCCCCGGGTTCGTCGATCAAGCCCCTTTCCGTCTATGCCCCTGCCATTGAATACAACATCATTACACCTGAAACGCGGTTTGAGGATACGGCGGACGTTAAACTCAGCGGCACAACCTGGATGCCTAAAAACGATAACTTCAAGTACAGCGGCGTTATCAATATCCGGACAGCCGTGATAAATTCAAAAAATACGATTGCAGCACAGGTTATTGATAAGCTGTCCCCTGCCGTAGCCTTCGATTTTATGACCAACAAACTCGGCGTTAAGCTCAACGTTTTTGACAGCGATTACGCGCCGATGGCGCTGGGCCAGCTGACCAACGGCATCACCGTCCGTGAAATGGCGACCGCTTATACGATGTTCGACAACAAGGGTGTCGTCAATCACCTCATCACGTATACAAAGGTTCTGGCGTCGGATAACGAGACAGTCGTTCTTGACAACAAACCCGAGACCACCATCGCCATCAGCGAAAAAACGGCCTACTGGGTCACGAGCATGCTGCGTGACGCTGTGAACAGCGGCACAGGCGTCGGAGCCAATCTTGGAAATCTCATGCCGGCGGCCGGGAAAACAGGAACCACAACCGACAACAAAGACCGCTGGTTTGCCGGCTTCACCCCATATTACGTTGCCGTTGTCTGGACGGGCTTTGATACGCCGGCCAAAATGAAGGTCAGCTTCAATCCCGCCGCCCGGCTCTGGAAGAACGTCATGACGCTTGTTCATGAAGGACTCGAATGGAAGGACTTCAGCAAACCCTCCGACACATATCTGCCGCCGATACCGGGTGTTGACGCGGAAGTTCCGTATATCATCAGAGGCGTCAATATTCTGGATGATTCAGTACCCCTTTATGAGATTACCGACAAAACGGCCATCAAGGGCAAGAACATCACAGAGACCGCCAATATCATCGACGGATATGAAATCATCGGCGAATCTGAGAAAACGATAACCATCACCGACGACCCCAAACAAAATGTCTTTGTATTTCTGTACAAGCCTATTGAACCGTCGCCCTCCATTGATCCATCGGATGAGCCCACCGGCGAACCGACGGGTGAGCCGACGGGTGAACCAACGGGTGA
>JAAYBH010000447.1 GCA_012718935.1 Clostridiales bacterium | reverse complement strand
GGGGGATTCTAGCGGGGGTTAAAGAGTTCTCGGACGGGCAATGGATTCCCGCCTTCGCGGGAATGACAAAGGAGAGATGGTATGGCTCCCTGACATGTCATTCCCGCGAAGGCGGGAATCCATATTCTTATTCAGTGATTCTTATGATAATCGCAATACTCCCGAATACTGCACTCGCCGCATTTCGGGCTCCTTGCCGGGCAGACGGCGCGGCCGTGGAGGACAAGCCGGTGGCAGAAATCGTTTGATTTCTCGGGCGGCAGCAGTTCGCGGAGCGCTGTTTCGATTTTAGCGGGATCCTCCGTGGCAACGAGACCAATCCGGTTCGTGAGCCGGATGCAGTGGGTGTCGACGACGACGGCGGGCTTGCCGAAAACATCGCCGAGGATGAGGTTGGCGGTCTTCCTTCCGACGCCGGGCAGCGTTAAAAGAGCCTCCATCGTATCGGGAACGCGGCCTCCGAAATCGCCGATCAGCATCTGCGCCGAGGCGACGATATCGCGGGCTTTGGCATGATAAAAGCCGCAGGAGTGGATATACTTTTCCACATCGGCGATGTCAGCGGCCGCGATGTCCTGCAGGGTGGGGTAAGCCGCATAAAATGCGGGTGTAATCTTATTGACGCGCTCGTCCGTGCACTGGGCGGCCAGACGGGTGGCGAACAGCAGCTCATAATCCTTCATGTATTCAAGAGAGCACTGCGCTTCCGGATAATCCTTTTCCAGCAGGCGGATGATTTGACTGATTCTGTTCTGACGCTGCATCGTAATACTCCAGATGACGATTTTATATGCATTATGATACCATAACAGATGTATAAAAACCACTTTTTTTGCGCTTTACCCGTTGAAAATGTCATATCACTCGGATATAATACATTAGCACTTTAAATAATTGGAGGAGAACCCGTGATTAAAGATATGATGGCGTTTATCACCGGCTACGATCCCGAGGTCGGCGCGGCAATCGAGAAAGAGTATGTCAGGCAGCGCAGGAATATTGAGCTCATCGCATCGGAAAACTGCGTGAGCGAGGCTGTTTTGCTGGCGGCGGGCACCGTACTGACAAATAAGTATGCTGAAGGCTATCCCGGTCACCGCTATTACGGCGGCTGCGAGGAAGTAGACGTGGTTGAAACGATCGCCATCGAACGGGCAAAGAAGCTGTTCGGCGCGAAATTTGTTAATGTCCAGCCCCATTCCGGCGTCTCGGCCAATTACGCGGCCTACATGTCCCTGACGAAGCCCGGCGATACCGTTCTGGGCATGAACCTTGATCACGGCGGCCATCTCTCCCACGGCAGTCCTGCCAACTTTTCGGGCAAGTATCATAATATCGTCTCCTACGGTGTCACTGCCGACACGAATTTGATTGATTACGACCAGCTGCGGGATCTGGCGAAGAAGCACAAACCCACGATGATCGTCGCGGGCGCCTCCGCTTATCCGCGTATCATCGACTTTAAAATCTTCTCGGAGATCGCAAAGGAAGTCGGCGCTTATCTGATGGTGGACATCGCCCATATTGCGGGATTGGTTGCCGCTGGCGAGCATCCTTCGCCAGTTCCGTACGCCGATATTGTCACGACGACGACACATAAAACTATGCGCGGCCCCAGAGGCGGTCTGCTCATGACAAACGACGAAGCCCTTGCAAAAAAAATCAACAGCTCCGTGTTTCCGGGCGCCCAGGGCGGACCCCTGATGCACATCATTGCCGCCAAGGCCATCGCTCTTGGCGAGGCGCTCAAGCCGGAATTCAAGGTCTACCAGCAGCAGATTCGAAAGAACGCCAAGGCGCTGGCCGCCGAGCTGCTTACGTATGGCTTCGATCTCGTCTCGGGCGGAACGGACAACCACCTGATGCTTGTCGACCTCCGGAAATTCAAGACAACGGGGCGAGACATGGAAAAGCTCCTGGATACGGTGTATATAACAGCCAACAAAAACAAAATCCCCAACGACCCCGAAAACGCATCCCTCACCAGCGGCATCCGCCTCGGTTCGCCTGCCGTCACAAGCCGCGGCTTCAAGGAAGAGGATATGGTGAAGGTCGCCGAGCTCATCTACCTGACGGCGTCGGACTATAAAAATAAAGCGGATTATGTCCGCAGTGAGGTGGGTAAGCTCACATCGAAGTATCCGCTGTACGAATAAGTGAATAATAGCAGAACGGGCGGGAGTGATCCCGCCTGTTGCATTTGATATTGATATTTTACCAATAATCGGGTAGATTTGTACGTAAAGGTGGTGATGGCATGTACCGTCCTTTGGCTGACGAGATACGGCCGACGACGCTGGATGATGTGGTCGGGCAGGAGCATATATTGGGCCCGAGGGGGCTCTTGCGGCGCATCATTGACAGCGGCAGTATCCCGAATATGATCTTTTACGGGCCGTCGGGGTCGGGGAAGACGACGGTGGCCAATATCATCGCACTCCGGTCGGGAAGGGCGCTCCACAAGCTCAACGCCACGACGGCGGGGACGGCGGATATCAAGAGCATCATCGCCGAGCTTGACACCCTTCTGACGCCCAATGGTGTGCTGTTATACCTTGACGAGATACAGTACTTTAATAAAAAGCAGCAGCAGTCGCTGCTGGAATTCATAGAAAACGGGAAGATCACGCTCATCGCCTCCACGACGGAGAACCCCTATTTTTACGTATACAATGCGATACTCAGCCGCAGCACGGTGTTTGAGTTCAAAGCGCTGACGGCAAAAAGCGTCAAGCCCGCCGTTCTGCGCGCCATCGGGATGATAGAGCAGCGGGAGGGTGTCGAGGCGGCGGTTGAGGGCGGCGTCGTCGACCACATCGCATCGTCGTGCGGCGGCGATGTGCGGAAGGCAATTAATTCTGTCGAGCTCCTGTTTACGTCGGCTGAAAAAACAGGAGAAACGGCCACCCTGAAACTTGAAGACGCCGTTATGCTGTCCCAGCGGAGCGCCATGCGTTATGACAGGGACGGCGACAGCCATTATGATATTCTCTCGGCGCTGCAAAAATCGATCCGGGGCAGCGACCCGGACGCGGCGGTGCACTATCTGGGGCGGCTGCTTGAGGCGGGGGACATGATATCTGCCTGCCGGCGCTTATTGGTGATTGCCGCCGAGGACATCGGCCTGGCGCACCCCCAGGCTATCGTGATCGTGAAGGCCTGTGTCGACAGCGCGTTCCAGCTGGGGCTGCCAGAAGCGCAAATCCCGCTGGCGGAAGCTGTCATCCTCCTGGCCACAGCGCCGAAATCCAACTCTGCGGTGATGGCTATTAGCGCAGCAAGAGAGGATATACGCATCGGGAAGAGCGGTGATATCCCCCGGGAGCTCCAGAACGTCCACGCCGATTCGACAGGTATGGAACGGGATCAGAACTATAAATACCCCCACGATTACCCCAATCACTGGGTAAAGCAGCAATACCTGCCCGACACGATCAAAAACGCAAAATATTATACGTATGGCGATAATAAAACAGAGCAGGCGGCAAAGAAATATTGGGATATGATCAAGGGCTTAATGTAGGGGCGGCTATCAGCCGCCCGAGACGGTAGACGGGCGATTGATAATCGCCACTCGTACACATATCCCGGAAAATTCACACGTGGAGATGATTTTTTGGACGTTCGGGTCGGCGATGTTCTGACGATGAAAAAAAAGCACCCGTGCGGGTCGGCGACCTGGCAGGTGCTTCGGATAGGGGCTGATTTTAAACTTCGGTGTACGGGCTGCGGCCATGAGATCATGAGTGCAAGGAGCAACATTGAGAGGCATATCAAAAAGATTGCCCGGGAAGAGAAGGCTTGATTTTGTCGATGATATCCGCTGTATGAGGGTAAAATATAAATGCGTCCTCAATATCCATTTTTGAAGCGACGGAAAGCTTGCGATTGATGCTGGAGCCATTGTCGTACAAAACGAAATGGGTGCCTTTTTTATCGTGGTATGTAAAATAGTAGGCACAGAGATCCTTTGACAAAAACGACTGCGGGTGATATTCGTCAATCAGCGACTGGAGCTCATCGGCGGTAAGCTCAATACCCGTCCCCTGCGCCGCCGGCAGGGAGAAGTCCATACGGACGCGTTCAATCTCCAGCGCGACTCTGCCGGGACCGTATTTTTGAAGGGCATCGCCGATATGTCCGGCAAGGGTTCCGCCGGACAGCGCCGTCGGGATCAGGACGATCACATGCTTACTGGCGTCTGACAGTATCTCATGGACATACACCTTCAGACCGCGCGCTATGGCTTCCGATGCCAGGTGACTTGTAAGCAGCATCAGTTGCGAGGTGACCTTGCCGCCCGTATCCAGGACAATGCCGCTGAATTTATTCCTTTCGCACTCACCCAGTATTTCCATGATAAGCGTGGCTGATGGCCCGCCGCCGATATACCCGCCCGTATCTAAAACCATCACACCGCCGGCGATACGGCTGACGCCCTGTGCACGGAACAGGTGATGGCCGCGCCCGATCCTGTAAATCATATAGGCGAGGGGATAGCCGGAACGGGAAGCGGCTTCCAGATACTCCGGCGGTACGGCGACAATAATGTTTGTCATTATATCCAATTGTGCAACCCTCCCGATATGTGGTAATATCAATCGTTTTCTAACGCCGTTTATTTCAACTCTGACTGGTGACGCATAGGATGTACAGTGTTAATATGTGTTTTGACATAATAAAAATATGATGCAAAGGTGTCTTTTATGAGCTTTTCTCCGATACCGAAATATTCTTTTCCCAGCTTGCGCGGGATTACACCCGATTTTCTTAAGGGGCACGGCATTCGTCTGCTCCTTCTTGATCTTGACAATACGATGGCTCCGTACGGTACCGAGCTGCCGCCCGAGAGTATTGCGATCTGGGCGAGAGATATTAAAAAGAGCGGCATTGATCTGTTTATCATCACCAACAATAACGGTTCAAAACGTGTTGAGAGCCTGGCGGAGGCCTTTGACGTCGGTTATATCATGAGCGCTAAAAAACCTTTTGCCACCGGCATCAAAAGGGCGCTCAAACAGCTTGGAAGACAACCCTCTGAAACGGCTTTGGCCGGCGATCAGATTTATACAGACGTTATCGCCGCCAACAGCGCCGGCGTTCTCTCCATTGTTGTGGAGCCCCTGAAGCTCAGAAATCCACTTTTAAACCTGCGCTACTGGCTGGAAGCGCCCTTCCGCGCGCTGTGCAGGAACAAGATGAGGTAATATGACATGAACAATATTGAAAAAATCAAAGCGGCTGTCAAGAACAGCGAGGCTGACGCTCTGCTGATCACAAGCGAGGCGAACCGGCTGTACGCGACGGGATTTCACTCGACGGCTGGCATCGCCGTTGTAACCGCCGAAAAGGCCTGGTTTTTGACCGATTCCCGATATGTGGAGGCAGCCGGTGCGATTCGAGGCGCCGAGATCCTGCTTGTGGACCGGGAGGAGACATACAGTAAGCGAATAAACAAAATCATTCTGGATCATGATATCAAAATACTGGGTTTCGAGGACGGCCGCCTCGCATATTCCGAATATACCGAGTGGAGCGCGAACCTGACTGCCGAGCTGCTGCCGTCGCAGAAGCTCCTGACGGATCTCCGCGCCGTTAAAAGCAGGGAAGACCTGGACGGCATGATCAGGGCGCAGCGGATTGCTGAAAAGTCATTCACTGAGCTGTTGCCGCTCATTTCCGATAAAATCACGGAAAAAGAACTTGCTGCCGAGCTTATCTGCCTTTTTATGAAAAACGGCGCCGATGACAAATCCTTTGATCCCATAGTGGTGTCGGGTGTCCGGTCCAGCATGCCCCACGGGGTTCCGACGGATGCTCTCATTCAGAAAGGATTTTTGACGATTGACTTCGGTGTAAAAATCGGCGGGTGGTGCTCCGATACAACGCGGACGGTATGCGTCGGACAGCCCGATGACGAGATGATCAAGGTATATGAGACTGTTTTAAGCGCTCAGCTGGCCGGTATTGCGGCAGCGAAAGCAGGCGTAAGGGGCAGCGATATCGACAGCGCCGCCCGCCGTATTATCTGCGACGCGGGTTACGGCAGGTATTTCGGACATGGCTTCGGCCACAGCCTGGGTATTGAGGTGCATGAAGCGCCCAATGCAGCCCCCTCCAATGACGGCGAAATACCGGAAGGCGCCGTTATTTCAGCCGAGCCGGGCATCTATATTCCCGGTCGGTACGGCGTGCGTATTGAGGATGTGATATACATCACCGGGGTCGGGAGCGAAAACATAACGAATCTGCCAAAGAAGCTCCTAATTGTATAAAATGCCCTTGCAAACATACCGAATATAGGATAAAATCTCTCACAGAGAAGACAATATACGGGAGGATAAAAAATGATCTCTGCCAGTGAGTTCAGAAACGGCGTTACATTTGAAATGGACGGAAAAGTCATGCAGGTCGTCGAATTCCAGCATGTAAAGCCGGGAAAGGGCGCAGCATTTGTCCGCACAAAGATGAAAAATGTCATAACAGGCGCCGTGGTTGAAACATCCTTCAACCCAACGGATAAGTTCGAAAACGCGTTTGTCGAGCGCCGTGACATGGAATACAGCTACAATGACGGAAATCTGTATTACTTTATGGATATGGAGACCTTCGAGCTCGAACCGATCGACAGCAGCCTTATGGGCGACAGCTTTAAGTTCGTGAAAGAAAATATGCCCTGCACAATATACTCATATAAAGGCAAGGTCTTCAATGTTGATCCTCCGAATTTTGTTGATCTTGTCGTCACGCGGACGGATCCGGGCTTTAAGGGGGACACAGCGACGAACGTGACGAAGCCCGCAACTGTTGAGACGGGTGCTGAAATCAAGGTGCCGCTATTTATCAGTGAAGGAGAAAAGGTCCGGATTGACACGAGAACCGGGGAGTATCTGGAGCGCTCAAAGAGTTGAAACAGTCTGGCTATATACAAAATGTTGAATATCTGAAGGAGGTATCATTATGACAGTATTGGAAAAGGTTGCATATCTAAAAGGCCTCGCGGAAGGACTGAAGCTTGATACAGAGACCAAGGAAGGGAAGCTCATATCGGCGATTATTGATACTCTCGCGGATATAGCAGACGAGCTGGACGAGCTCAATGAAAACGCACTCGACCTTGGCGAGGAGATTGACGCGGTATCCGATGATCTGGCAGATGTGGAGGAAGTTCTCTTCGGCGATGACGACGATGATGATGAGGACGACGATGATGACGACTGCTGCTCTGATGATGACTGCTGCTGCGGGGACGATGAATGCGCTTATGAGGTGACATGCCCTTCCTGCGGGGAAGACATTGTCATTGATGAAGCAGACCTTGAAACCGGTGTGATCTCCTGCCCAAAATGCGGGGAGAAACTGGAATTTGAGTTTGACGAGGATGAAGAAGAGGAAACCGACTGATTCACACGGTTAAATTTTTCGGCGTCTCCGGCTGATAGCTGGAGACGCCGATTATATTGCCGGAAATATCCAAATTACCTTGACAGCAGCCGGAATAAAGCTGTATGGTATAAATAGACTTGAATGCATCTTCAATGACCGGGAACGAAGCGCTTAAAGCGTATTTCCAACCATGGCTGACGCGCATATCACGCAGCTCCTTGAGACAGCGCCGAAGCACTCGTGTGGAGAATAGGGGAGCGTCAATTGAACAAAGAAAAAATGAGAAAACCGATGTTAACCCTGCCGCCGGATTTACTCGTTTCCATTTGCATCATCGTCGCAGCACTGTTTTATGCAGCAGGCCTCTTCATTCCGGTGGCGCCCTGGCTGAAAACCTTTATTTTTGCCTCCTGCGTCGTTATAACAGGCTATGACATATTGATTGATACCGTGACGAAGCTGATCAGGGAATCGGAGTTTAATGCCGGCCTGCTGATTGTCATCACGGCTGCCGTAGCTTTTGCCATCGATAAAGGTGCGGAGGGCGCCGCAGTCATGCTGATTTTCAGGCTGGGCGAGCTCGCCTGCAACAAGCTTGTCAGAAGATCGGCAAATGACATTGAGAGATTTATGGATCTGCGCCCTGAGGCCGTCAACGCCGTTATCAACGGAGCGATCGTTCAGATGGCGCCGGGAAAAATCAATGTTGGCGATGTCATTTCCGTATCACCGGGCGAGCGTATCGCTCTTGATGGCGTTGTTATCAGCGGGGAATCCGAGTTGGATACCTCGGCGCTGAACGGGAAAGCCGCTCAGCTTTCTGTGACGGCGGGCAGTAAGGTCCTTTCCGGAAGCGTCAATCTGAAGGATGCGCTCAATATCCGGGTAACATCGGACTTTGACAATTCGACAGTCTCGCAGATTCTGGAGCTTGTTAAAGAAGCTGAAAACAGAAAGGCCGCGCCGGAGAAGAAAATCGGAAAAATCGCGCGTCTCTATACGCCCGCCGTTGCGGCGGCAGCTTTGATCATCGGCATACTTGTCCCGGTAATCGGCGGCATGCCCATAAACCTATGGCTGCAAAGAGCGCTTGGCCTTCTCGTCCTGGCGAGTCCTGCCGCGTATGTGATTTCAGTGAGCCTGACCTATTTTGCCGGCAGCGGCGGCGCTTCCAAAAAAGGCATCATCTTTAAGGGCGCCGATGTGATCGATACGATCTCGCGCACCACATCCGTCGTGTTTGATAAAACCGGGACACTGACGGACGGGATTTACCGGGTGGTTGATGTCAGCGCTCTCGGTCTGCCGGAGAACCGGCTGTTAATGCTGGCGGCTTATGCCGAGCTCTTTTCGGACCATCCGATTGCACGTTCGATCGTGGCAGCCGCAGATATCATGCTGGATATCACAAAGGTATCCGATTTCCGTGAGTACCCCGGAAAGGGAACCGAGATTGAGATCGGAGGCAATTCTGTTACCGCAGGCAATGCGCTGTTGATGGAGGAATTGGGGGTCAGGCCTGATATATCCCAGGTGGAATACAGCGCCGTATATATCGCCGTCAACAGGCAATACGCCGGACGTATCCTGCTCAGAGACACCTTGAAACCAGATTCCGTCAAAGCAGTCAAGGATCTGCATATCATAGGAATCGACAGAATTGTCCTTTTTACCGGGGATAAAAAGGAAGTGGCCGCTGATGTCGCCGGTCAGCTTGGCATCAAGGAATTTTATGCCGAATGTCTGCCGGAGGATAAGTTCTCAAGACTTAAAGGGCTTCTGGATATGCAGCTCAAAGGCGACAAACTGATATTTGCCGGAAATGGCGCCGATGATGCGCCGATCCTGAAAATGGCCGATGTCGGCATTGCAGTCGGCGGATTTACCTCCAATGAAACGACGGATGCCGCCGATATGATCATAATGACCGACGAAGCTTCAAAAATCGCCACCGCCGTTACGCTTGCCCGAAATACGGATAAGGTTGTCAGGCAGAACATCATGCTGGCGATTGGGTTAAAAAGCCTTATCCTGCTGCTGGCAGCGTTTGGGCTCGCGTCAATGTGGATGGCAGCATTGGCCGACGCTGTTTTTGCCTTGATCGTTATGATGAATGCCAAACGCGCTTTCGGTATCAAAGGGCGTGACATCAGAGAAATACGCCAGCATAATAACGATGATGAGGATTAAATAAGCGAACAAAATAGAAGCAGTCTTCCGGCTTGCTTCAAATAGAAGCAGCCTTCCGGCTGCTTCTATTACGTAGGGTTATTTTCCGTTGTTATTTTTCTCCTGAGGCTGGTTGATTGCCGATTGGTTTTGAGCCTGGTTTAAGTTCCTGTTTTGCGGGTTCTGCGGGTTTTGCTGAATTGCGCTGCTGTTCAGATTTTGCTGATTTTTGCCCTTTGAGGACATTGAGGCACACCTCCTTCACTTTAGCTTTCTTGTATTCTGGACATCAATCATGGAAATTATACCGGTAAAGGAATATTGAGGAGCATGCGCCTGCATATGATCAAATACGCCCGCAAGGCTTGTCACATAAACAAAAATATGTTACTATCACGGTGTTCACTAAGCAAGTGACGCAGACAATGCAGCAAGGAGAGATTGACATGTCAGGGCATTCAAAATGGCATAATATTCAAAAAACAAAAGGCGCGGCTGACGCAAAAAGAGCGCAGGCCTTCACAAAGATAGCCCGCGAAATGATCGTTGCCGTTAAGGAAGGCGGCAGCGGCGACCCGAACAACAATTCACGTCTGGCTGCCGTCATAGCAAAAGCGAAAGCGGCGAACATGCCCAATGACAATATCAAGCGCACCATTGAAAAAGCGCTCGGCAGCGCCAGCGGCGACAATTTCGAGAGCGTCACCTACGAAGGCTACGGGCCGGCCGGCGTCGCCGTCATCGTGGAAGCCATGACCGACAACCGCAACAGAACGGCCTCGGAAGTGCGCCATCACTTTGACAAATACGGCGGGAATATGGGCGCCACAGGCTGCGTCTCCTGGTCGTTCGCGCGCAAGGGCGTCATCATTATCGACAACGAGGACGGCGACCTGGACGAGGACACTGTTCTGACCGACGCGCTGGACGCCGGCGCCGAGGATATTGTCACAGACGACGCGGTATTCGAGGTTTATACAACCGTCGAGGATTTCAACTCCGTCACCGAGGCACTGGAAAAGAAAAAATACAAGTTCCTGTCCGCCCAGCTGGAGATGGTACCGTCAAATTACATCAAGCTCACCGACCCCGATCACATCAAGGACATGGAAAAGCTTATAGAGCACATGGAAGACAACGATGACGTCCAGAACGTCTGGCACAACTGGGAGCAGGAATAACTCTTAATTTAAATATTTGATGCCCTTCCGGCGTGTCGTCAGGACTCCATACGCCGGGAGGGCTTTTTAGAGAAGAAAAAATACGAGCATCAGCAGGTGAATATATTCTAAATATTTATTAGCACTTGAATATTGACTTCTGTGTCTTATAATATGATGTAAGCGTATTAAAGAGAGGCAGAAGGATGACGGCCGAAGAAAAAAGAGCCGAGATATTCGAAAGCATGCCCGTTCGCCGGGCAGTATGCAAACAAATTATTCCGGCTATCGCAAGCCAAATGATCGCACTCATCTACAATATGGCCGATACTTATTTTGTCGGGATGATGAATGATCCGAATCAAACCGCCGCGGTGACCGTCGTCGCGTCAGCATTTCTCATGATGACGGCACTGTCAAACCTGTTTGGCGTGGGCGGTGCGAGCCTCATCGCGGGTGCGCTTGGCCAGAAAAATCCCAACCGGGCGAAAGAAATTTCCGCCGTATCCTTTTACGGCGGTTTTGCCGGCGCCGTTCTTTTTTCGCTCCTGTTTTTTATGTTTGCTTCACCGATTCTATATTTATGCGGCGCAACCGACAGCACCTTTGAGGCTGCTTTCGGCTACGCTCAATTGGTGATTGTTTTTGGCGGCTGCGCGACCATCCTGAATATGCTGCTGGCCAGCCTTCTGCGGGCAGAGGGTTCCGCCGCCCATGCTTTTATCGGTGTTTCGCTGGGCGGCATTGCAAACATCATTATGGATCCGCTTTTTATATTGCCGCAATTTTTAGGATATGGCGCTGCAGGCGCAGGCATCGCAACCGCGCTTGGAAACCTGATATCAACACTGTATTTTCTTGGTTATATCGCATTCAAGAGAAGAACGACGGTGATCAGCCTCCATATCCGAAATCTGAAATTCACGTGCCGGCATATAAGAAACATCATGGCGATCGGGTTGCCGTCCGCTGTGCAATATGCGCTGACCGTCGCAGCGGTCTCGCTGCTGTTGAATTTTGTTTCCCGATATGCTACAGAGGCCGTGGCGGGTCTGGGCATTGTCAGAAAGCTCGACCTGCTGCCGCTGTATTTCTCCATAGGTGTTTCCAACGGTCTTTTGCCCCTGCTCGCTTATAATCACGCGGCCAATAACCATCAGCGCCGTCACGAGGCCTTTGTATTCGGATGTCTGGTTTCTCTCGGCTTCTCCTTGCTTTGCCTTATTGTCTATGAAGCGTTTGCCCCTTACCTGATCGGTCTGTTCATTAAAGATAGTGCCACTATCGCCTACGGCACGGTATTTTTGAGGATTATGGTTACCGCGATGCCGATGATGTCTCTATGCTATCCCATGATCGTTCAATTCCAGGCATTGGGGAAAGCACGGGAATCCCTCATTTGCTCTGTTTTGCGCAAAGGCGTTCTGGATGTCCCCTTGTTATTCATCCTGAATGGGTTGATACCGCTTTACGGGTGCTTGATGGTTCAGCCGATCGTCGATACGATCGCGTTCATCGTAGCCCTGGTGTTATATAAAAGGCTTAACCGATCTATTGACAGAAACTGAAGACTTAAACCGATGCCGGCGGCGACATCCGAAACGCGCGGTGCAATAAGAGAACGCAAAATCAGATATCAAAAAGTCCTTCCGGTATGTTTTGACGACATCCCGGAAGGGCTTTTATGCAACGCTATCTCTCCTCACCCATAAAGATCAGGCCGATGGCGCCGGGGCCGGAATGGGCGCCGATGCTGGGGCTGACATAATTGATGATGAGCTTCTTTTCGGGGAGCAGCTCGCGGATGCGGTTCTCCAGATATTTCGCGTCCTCGTCGGCATCTCCGTGGAGGATGCAGACCGGGTCGTCGGTATCCCTGTACTTGCCGATACTGTCCATCATCTCGTCACACAGGGCTGACAAAGCGTTTTTGCGGCCTCTGATGGATTTGAGCGCCACAAGCTGTCCTTCTGGGTTGACATACAGAACGGGCTTGATGTTGAGCATGGAGCCGACGATGGCGGTTGTTTTGGAAATACGGCCGCCACGGTGGAGATGGAACAGATCATTGACGGTAAAGCGCACGCAGAACTCCTGCTTGTGCTCCTCCAGCCATTTCACGACCTCGTCAATTGATCTGCCTTCTTCTCTCATCCGGACTGCTTTCATGATAAACATGCCTTCGCCCAGAGAAACGTTCAGGGTATCAAAGACGACAATTTTTGAGCCGGGATTCTCCTCGCAGATTTCCTGCGCTCCCGTGACGACGTTGCTGTAGCCGCCGCTTAAGGCGGAAGAAAAGCTGATATGTAAAATATCCAACCCCCGGTCAATGTATTTTTGAAATGTCGTGCGAATAACCTCGGGATTGCTGGCTATAGTTGTCGGCATCTGCCCGGCCCGCATTATGTCATAGAACTCCTTCGGAGACAGATTCACTTCATCGCCGTAAGTAATATCCTCCAGAACGTAATAATGCGGGATGATGCCGATATGATTCTCTTTGATGTATTGCTCGGGCAAATCGCAATTTGAATCTGCTGTAATTACAAAATCCTTCACCGCTGTACCTCCTTTAAAGTCGCATCATTGCAGGAGTCAGTGCGTCCAGGTCTCACCGACGTCGAGGCCCCATTTTTGGTTGAGCCTGTTATAAAACTCGGCGCGGGGGTAATCCAAGTTCATGTCGTATTTCAGATGGGCATAACCGAAATGCATGGCGTCGAGGCCCTTAAGGCCGTTCATGAGGTTTTCAAGAGCGTCGGCGCGGGAGGAAAAAATGATTTCGTCCTCGTCCACAAGGCTCCGCTCATACTCTCCGGGATCGGGAACGGCGATATTGTATTTCTTGCCGTTTAAAAGCGGAATCGTCGCGTAGCAGCAGGAGACGATGGTGTCGGGCATCACGTCGAACACGTCGCCGTCCTGCAGCTTTGTCGCCATAATGAGCGAGCGCATCTGGCTGATACGGCAGTAGATCACGACGACATCCGGGATAAAATTGCACGTGTCAAGAGGCGCGACGGCATAGCCGATGGGCGGTTTGTCATAGTTTTCTGTGTTGAGCCAGGGGTATTTTTCCTTGAAGAATCTGAGGCTTTTCTCCTGATCTTTCATGAAGAGCATCCTGCCGACGTAATTCACATCGTCCTCGTCCAGGGGACAGAACTTGAAGCACGCGTTGGGCCATACGCACCAGTTGTCCTCCTTGAACAGCGCCAGCGCGCTGCGGTTCCGCCGCGCCATGGCAAACGCCTGGCACATCGCCACATGCTTGCCCGTATCCCTTAAGGGGACTGAAGAGCCTTCCGGTATCTCGTCTTCGCTGAAAATCAGCTTGAATGCGATGGCAGGGAAGCGGAGCAGCAGCAGCGCCTTAAGGTCTTTTCCCGCTTGGTTGAATGCTTCAATAGTATTCATGACGGTGCCTCCTTATGTTTTTTTTATGATTTCAGCATAACCCAGAGCTCGTCGTACAGCTTGAGTGTCTCCTGGGGAAGATTGATATAGATTTGGCTTTTATCGAGTATGTCACGGGGGGGGAACATGATGGCGGCGGTTTCCTCATCGAGGGTTTCGGCATACTGCTGCGCGGCCTCCTTATTGGCCGTCGTATACCAGATCATATCGGTGTTTTTGATCGCCGCATCCACAGAGCACATGAAATTGATGAAGAGCTCGGCGTTTTTCTTGTTTTCGGCGCCCTTGGGGATGCACATGGCGTCGACAAAACGGTTCGTACCCTCCTCCGGAACCACGAATTTGAGATCGGGATTGTTTTCCCGCATCGTCAGATAATCGCCGGCATAGTACGGCCCGATGGCGGCTTCGCCGCTTTCGAGCTTATCAAAGATCTGATCCATGACATAGGCCTGCTTGATCGGTTTTTGCTGCAAAAGCAGGTCATAAGCGGCGTTCAGCTCGTCCGTGTCTGTCGTGTTGACCGAATAACCAAGATACAGCAGGGCGATGGCCATCGCGTCACGCGGGTTGTCAAACATTAATATCTGCCCGGCATATTTGGAATCGAACAGCGCGCTCCAGCTTTTAATCGTGTCGCTGATCATGGAGGTATTATATATGATGCCGACGACTCCGCTCATATATGCCACGGAATACTCGCCCGTCGGGTCGTATTCGAGGTTTTTATACTGCTCGTCGATCAGGCTGCTGTTCGGGATGTTGGAAAAGTCAAGCTTCTCAAGCATTCCCTCGCTGATGAGGCGGGAGATCATATAGTCGGACGGTATGATAACATCGTAATCGGAGCCACCGGTTTTCAGAACGGAGTACATCGTCTCGTTGCTCGAAAACGTCGCATAGTTGACCGTGATGCCGGTCTCCTCCTCAAAATCGGCGAAAATACTCTCGTCGATGTATTCACCCCAGTTGTACACGTTGACTTCGCCCGCATCCTTAAGGCCGGGTTCGTTTGTGGGGGCGCCCGTGTTTTCCCCTGCACCCGGTTTAGAGCAGCCGGCGGCAAAAAGCGCAGGCAGGAGCAGGACAGCCGCAAATGCGGCAATAAGCTTTTTCATGGTCAGAATCCTCCCGGACTTATTTATTCGACAGCTTCTTTTTATTCAACTGTTTTTCCTGACGTATTTCCCTGACATTAATAATGAGCAGCATGATGAGAACGAAGACGAAGAGGAGCGTTGACACGGCGTTGATCTTCGGGCTGACACGCTTGCGCGTCATGGCATAGATCGTCATGGACAGCGTTTGAACCTTGGAACCAGCCGTGAAGTAACTGATGACGAAATCGTCGATCGACATCGTGAAGGCAATGATCATGCCGTTAATGATGCCGGGCATGATCTCGGGTATGATGACCTTATAAAATGCCTGCATCCAGGTGCAGCCCAGGTCCTGGGCCGCGTCCACGAGATTTTTATCCAGCTGATACAGCTTCGGCATGACGGAGAGGATCACATACGGGATATTGAAGGTGATGTGTGCGATGAGGAGCGTACCGAAGCCCAGCTCGAATTTCAGGAGCGAGCCGAGCGATACGAACAGGAGGCACAGGGAGACGCCCGTCACAATGTCGGCGTTGATGACCGGAATGTTGTTGATGGCCAGGAGCGGACTCTGCCAGCGCCGCTTCATGTTGAAAAACCCGATGGCGGCGAACGTTCCGGCGACTGTGGCGATGAGGGCGGCGAAAACGGAAACGGCAATCGTCGTTGTCAGCGAATTCATAATGGTACTGTCGTGAAACAGCTGGCTGTACCAGTCGAGGGTGAAGCCGGACCAGACAGTGCGGCTTTTAGTTGAATTGAAGGAGAAGGCGATGAGAAGGAAGATGGGCGCATACAGGAACAGGAAAATGAGACCCATAAAGATACGGCTTGTAAAAATCGGACGTTTTTTCACAGCAGCACCGCCTGTTCCTCACCGGCGCCGAATTTGTTCATCAGCCACATGCAGAGCATGACGACGACCATCATGACGAGAGCGATGGCGCTGCCCAGATGGGGGTTGTACGAAGAGCCGAGAAACTGCATTTCTATCAGGTCGCCCAGCAGCATATTGTCTCCGCCGCCCAGAAGCTGCGAGATGACAAACGCCGATACGGCAGGAACGAAAACCATTGTGATACCCGACAGGATGCCCGGCAGGCTCAGAGGAAAAATGACCTTCCTGAACACAGAGGCAGAGCCGGCGCCCAGGTCCTGTGCCGCCTCAATGAGGCTCCTGTCGATTTTTACAATGACAGAGTAGATCGGCAGGATCATGAACGGCATAAAGTTATAGACCATGCCGATGACGACGGCGCCAGGCGTGTTGATGATATTGAGCGTCGGAAGCCCGATGGCGGTAAGAAGGCGGTTCAACAGCCCGGTATTCTCGAGAATGGACATCCAGGCGTAGGTTCGGAGCAGGAAGTTCATCCACATCGGAAGCATGATCAGCATGAGCAATAGGCGCTGGACACGCGGGCGTTCCTTTGAGAGGATATAAGCTACGGGATAACCGATCAGCAGACAGACTGCCGTCGAGATCAGGGCGAGATAAAAGGATCGGATGAAAACGGAGACATAGCCGCCCATGGATGAGAAATTCTCGAAAGTGAACCCGCCGGTAGAATTCGTCAGTGAATAGACGAGAATGATGATGACGGGCGTCACCACAAAAAGCGCCATCCAGCCGACATAGGGGATCGAAAGCGATCTAAGCTTCATAGCTCTCGACCTCCGCCGTCTCCTCTTCCGGCATATATTCGGCGTCGCCGATATCATCGTACTCGGCGCTGTAGGAGCTGTAATCGCCGAACATACCGGAATACTGGCTTTTTTTCATGACATGGATGCCGTCGGGGTCGATCTTGATGCCGATGCGGGAGTCGATGGGGCAAAAATCCGTCGTCTGAATGAGCCATTTGAAGCCCTTGAAGTCGACGATGACATCGTAATGGACGCCCTTAAAGGTGGTGTTTGTCACGGTGCCGGTGAGCATGCCGTCTTTCACATTGACAATATCCACATCCTCCGGACGGATGACGACGTCGACCGGCTCATTCTCACCGAAGCCCTTGTCAAGGCATTTGAATTTTCGGCCGAAAATTTCCACCACGCCGTCGGAGATCATCGTTCCGTCGACGATGTTGCTCTCGCCAATGAAATCGGCGACAAAGGCGTTGACAGGCTCATTGTAAATGGCCTCGGGCGATCCGATCTGCTGGATCTCACCGCCGTCCATGACGACGACCGTGTCACTCATGGCGAGGGCTTCCTCCTGGTCATGGGTGACGTTGATGAAGGTAATGCCCATAGCCTCGTGTATGCGTTTAAGCTCGTTCTGCATATCCTTTCTCAGGCGCATGTCGAGAGCGCCCAGCGGCTCATCCAGGAGCAGCACCTTGGGGCGGTTGACGAGGGCCCGGGCGATGGCAACCCGCTGCTGCTGGCCGCCGGACAGGGAAGAGACGTCCCGGTGCTCGAAACCCTTGAGACTGACGACCGCAAGCATCTCCATCACGCGTTCATCGATCTCGGCTTTGGATAGCCTGCTGTTTTTACCTCTGGCGATGCGCAGGCCGAAGGCGACATTTTCGTAGACGTTCAGGTGGGGAAAAAGGGCGTATTTCTGAAAAACCGTATTGACGGCCCGCTTATGAGGCGGAACATCATTAATCCTCACACCGTCAAAACAGACGTCTCCGGACGTAGGTGTCACGAAGCCGCCGATGATCCGCAGCGTTGTGGTTTTGCCGCAGCCGCTGGGCCCTAACAGTGTGAGGAATTCCTTGTCATTTATGACGAGATTCATGCTGTTTAAAACAACTTCACCGTCAAACGCCATCGTGCATTGAGTCAGGCGAATCAACTCTTTGGACATCTATCGGCCCCCTATCCTGGGAGCTTCCCGCCTGCCGGCGTGAATCTCCCTAAATAAACAGCATTAATATACATTTTATATATGGGAATGTCAATTGATATCAGGGGATTAATCGACAAAATCCCCGAAGTATTTTTCGACGAAATGAACTTTTGTTATTTTAAACTCCTGGCCCTGCAGATATGACAGGTTACCGGCATCGGTTTTGAAATCAAAAACCAGCCTGTATGAGCAGAGCGCCTGACCGTTTTCGCCATAGGGGCGGTTCGTTTTACCGCTCCCGTACTTGCCGTCGCCCAGAAGCGGATGGCCTGCATGACTGAGCTGGGCACGGATCTGATGGGTTCGACCGGTGATGAGCCGGCACTCCAGAAGGGCGAGGCCGTTTTTAAAAGCCAGTGTTTTATATTCCGTTATCGCCGTTTTTGAACCGATGGTGCTTTTATCCGAGACGAATACCTGATTCTTGACGGCGTCCTTAAAAATATAGCCCTCAAGGCGTCCGCTTTCAGGCTTGATCCCGCCATGAATAACGGCCAGATAATACTTTTCCACCTGGCGGTTTTTTATTTTTTCATTCATGATTCTGAGCGCCTCGGCGTTTTTTGCGGCAATCACGAGGCCTGAGGTATTTCTGTCAATCCTGTTGCAGAGAGCCGGAGCGAAAGCGTTTTCCTCCATTGGCCGCCATTCACGCTTCAGATACAGATACGCCTGAATATGTGTGATCAGCGTATTATATGTCCCGTCGCCGTCCGGGTGACATAAAACTCCCGCTTCTTTGTTAACCAGCAGGATGTTTTCATCTTCATATATGATATCAAGCCGGGGTTCCGTGATTTTCAGATACGCGTTTTCCCCGGTCGGCGCCTCGAAGAATTCATCGTTGATATACATTTGAATGATATCGCCCAGGCTGAGCTTCGTATCCTGCTTCGCGCCCCTGCCGTTGAGCTTGATGCGCTTCGTGCGGATATATTTCTGCACCAGGGACGACGGCAAAAGCGGCACCGTTTTCGCCACGAACCTGTCCAGCCGCTGCCCCGCGTCATTTTTTTGTACGGTGAATTGTTTCAAGCAGGTACCGCCTTTATCGCAAAATGATGCTGTTTTATTGAAAACATGATTGAAATGCTGCTGTATTCGAGGATTATGAGCCTCAAATGTGTTAAGAAACTGTTAAATATTGTTAATTGTATTAAATAGACTGGCTTCAAACCATTGCGGTTGCTGAAATGTTGCTTTTATCTTGTGCATTATGACATGCGGTGTGTGTATAAGCTTTTGGAGAAATTCCGAATTTGCGGCCTTGTGACAGGCTTATTATATCATGCGAAACCGTATATTTGATAGATGTCTGTCCACCCGCACGGTGCGGCGCGGCGCGGGAGAGGGCGATTCGTGAATCGCTCCTACAACGATAAAATCATTGCGTAATAAAAAAATGGAAATAAGGTATGAGTTGCCTTATAATTATAGATCATTACACCAAGACGACATAATAGAAACGGAGTAATGCTGAGTGGATGATTGGTATAACGAAAACGTCTGCAATTTAGAAAGCACCTATTTGGCATCCGATGAGCCGTGGAAGCAATCCGGGTTTAGCGGACCGGAGGAGCGGTGGGAAAAATGCCGCAGGGTGATTGCTGATCTGATCACCAAATCGGGGACGCTGCTGGATATCGGGTGCGCGAACGGCTATCTGCTGGAGTGCATCATGAAATGGAAGCGGGATGAGGGCATCTGCATCACGCCGTTCGGACTCGATATCGGGGAAAGGCTCGTCAGGCTTGCCAAGGAGCGCCTGCCCGAATTCGACGCGAATATGCTCGTCGGCAATGCGTTTGACTGGCGACCGCCGGTGCGTTTTGACTATGTCCGGACGGAGCTTGTCTATGTGCCTGAAGCATACCAGAAGCAATACATAGAGCGGCTTAGGAGAGAATTTCTAACAGCAGACGGGGCGCTGCTTGTCTGCGAGTACCGTTCGTCGAAAAATGACAGTCGGGTGCCGTGTGTGGATGAGGTACTGAGAGGTTACGGTTTTGATGCTGCCGAATGCAGGTCGGCGGTTTATGAGGGTAAAGAGCTGACGCGAGCGGTATTATTGAGACGGGATTGATGAAAGGGAGCTCTGAAGATAGAGCACGGCGTAAAAATACCGGAATTATGATACATTTGAAATACCAATTATCGATTAAGAGGCAGGCAGAATGGAAATTTATCTGATTCGGCATGGCCATTGCGAAGAGCCCGGACGAGAAAATTATGATTATGAAAAGAAAACAGTTAACCCAAAACTGACAGAGAAGGGGATTATCCAAGCCCGCCGGCTCGCGGAACGGCTCGCGGCTGTCAGGTTTGACCGGATTTTTCACAGCGACCTGAACCGTGCCATCGAAACAGCGAAGATACTTGGCGGCAGGGTTCGGTGCGATTTGGTTGAAGACGCGCTTTTCCGCGAGATCGATATGGGAGATATCCATTTAGCGTCCTGGAGCAACTATCCGGAGCTACATGAAAAATGGTTGAAGCATGAAGAAGATTTGGCGTATCCGAACGGCGAGAGCGGCGCTATGGCCTGGGCACGGTACAAAAAGGCATTGGATGCCATCGCTCTGCAGGACTTTGAGCGTGTTGTGGTATGAAGCTGCGGATAAGATGAATCTGTTGAAATATAATAATACAATACAAAAATATGTTTGACAACATTTGCTTTATCAATTATAATGTCAAAGCGAATGTGCGAGGTGTGATATGCGTCTTGATCTTCGTGAAATCATCAACATTCCGGGCAGCGGCGTCACGTTTGACTATGAGCCTGACCTGACGGAAGCGTTGAACGATTCGCTCGTCGGCGTCAAGCCGCCGGTGAGGGCTGTCGGAAGCGTCCGGAATATTGCGGGCGTGCTCAGCTTTTCTGCCGAGGTCGATGCCGTTCTGGTGTGTTCCTGCGCCAGGTGCCTGAAGGATTTTGAATATCCTGTGCATCTGCCGATTGAAACGACGCTGAAGGAATCGGAAAACGATGAGGACGAGCCGGATGTGTTTTTCCTCGAGGGGGATTTCATCGACGCGGACGAGATCATCACCACAGAATTTATTCTGAACATGGACCAGAGGTTTTTATGCAGCGAGGACTGCAGGGGACTCTGTGAAAAATGCGGCGCCGATTTAAACGAGGGGCCGTGTGGATGCAAGCTGGAGACAGACCCCGGGCTTGCTGCCCTAGGGCAGCTCCTGGAACACGAGTGAACAGCACCCAGGTCACTGCCCTAGGGCAGCTCCTGGAAATTGAATAACAGGAGGTGTCACCATGGCGGTACCAAAGAGTAAAACATCAAAGGCGAGAAGAGACAAGCGGCGTTCGTCCCACTGGAAGCTTGAAACACCGGGCCTTGTCAAATGCTCCAAATGCGGCGAGCTCCGACTCCCGCACAGAGTATGCAAAGCCTGCGGCACATATAACGGGCGCGAAGTTATCAAGATCGAATCGAAATAAAACAGCCGGCGGGGGATCACCCCCGCCGCGTTTTTTGAAGACGACATATTTACTGAATGATGTGGTATTATATTTGATAGTACCGGAAATGCCGGAGTCGGAATGGAGCTATGATGGGTTCCCTAATCACATATATCGATGAAAACAGCCCGGCAGATGTGAAGAATATCAAGGCCGGCGACAGGCTTGTCAGAATTAACGGACATAAAATAAAAGACGTGCTTGATTACAAGTACTATTCTTACGACGCGCGGCTGCTGCTTGAAATCCATGAAGCGGGGGGGAGGATCAGGCTCCTGCGCATTCATAAGCCGGAAGGGGCTGAGCTGGGCCTTGGTTTTGAGTCTTATCTTATGGACACGCCGCGCTCCTGCGCCAACAAATGCGTATTTTGCTTTGTGGACCAGCTGCCGAAGGGGCTTCGGGAAACCCTCTATTTCAAGGATGACGACAACAGGCTGAGCTTTCTCCAGGGCAATTACGTCACACTGACGAACCTCTCGGACAGCGAAATCCAGCGGATGATCGACATGCGCCTTGGGCCTTTGAACATATCCGTCCACTCTACTGAGCCGGCGCTTCACAGCCTGCTGCTGGGCAACAGGAAAAGTACAAGGGGCCTGGAGGCGATGAAGCGGTTCAAAGAAGCCGGCATAGCCATGAACTGCCAGATCGTCCTCTGCCCCGGCCTGAACGACGGCGCGCATCTGGAGCGCACCATGAGCGACCTCATGGACATGCATCCCGCCGTTCTGAGCGTTTCTGTTGTCCCCGTCGGTTTGACGAAATACAGGGCTGGACTCTATGAGCTTAGGCCCTTTGACAGGGAGCTTGCGCGCAAAACAATCCGTCAGGCGGAGCACTTCGGGGATAGATGCCTGAAAACGCTCGGAAAGCGGCTTTTTTACCCGGCGGACGAGCTGTATCTGAAAGCCGGATTGGATATTCCCCCGGATGGTTTTTACGAGGGGTATCCACAGCTTGAAAACGGGGTAGGCATGCTTCGGCTCCTGTTGGTACAGGCCGACAAGGCCCTTAAGGTTCAGACGACGGCGCCAAAAACGCCGTTCACCATTGCCACGGGCGCGGCGGCGGCAAATTGTTTACAAAAAGTTTTAGATTCCGCAGCGGAAATATGTGCTAATATTAATGGCACCGTCGTGACGATACAAAACGATTTCTTCGGCGGGCAGGTGGATGTGGCTGGCCTTGTGACAGGCGGCGACCTGCTCCGGCAGCTGAAGGGACGCGACCTGGGCGCGCGCCTTCTGATCACCAAAAACATGCTCCGTCATGGTGAGAATGTCTTTCTTGATGACGTGACGCTCCATGAGGTTTCTGCTGAATTAGGCGTCGACATCCGCGTTGTCGGTCAGGACGGAGCCGATCTGATCAGGGCAATTTTCGGGGACTAACGCTTTGTGTAATCCTGAGCAAACGGAAATGACCCGCAGGTCATTTCTCGATCGCTCAGGATGACACGCTATAGGAGAGAGAGGTAATATGGCAAAGCCGTTAATAGCGATTGTTGGGCGTCCGAATGTGGGCAAGTCGGCGCTTTTTAACAGAATAGCGGGCCAACGCCTCTCCATTGTTGAGGATACCCCCGGCGTGACCCGGGACAGACTCTATGCGTCAGGAGACTGGAGCGGACGGGAGTTTTCCATCGTCGATACGGGTGGTATTGAGCCGACGACGGATAATGAGATTTTGCTGTTCATGCGCGAGCAGGCGCTGCTGGCGATTGAGATGGCAGACGTTATCCTTTTTGTGACGGATATCACCACAGGTGTGACGGCAGCCGATCAGGAGATTGCCAACATGCTGCTGCGCTCAGGGAAACCTGTTGTTCTGGCTGTCAACAAGATGGATTCCGTCGGGCCGACGAACCCTGATATTTATGAGTTTTATTCGCTGGGGCTCGGAGACCCCATCGCCCTGTCGGCGGCTCACGGCCATGGTACGGGTGACGTGCTGGACGCCTGCATCCAGCATTTCCCCGCCGTTACAGACGAGGGTGAGGAGGAGGATGTGATCCACGTGGCTGTTATCGGCAAGCCGAACGTGGGTAAATCCTCGCTTATTAACCATATTCTCGGTGAAAACCGCGTTATCGTCAGCGACGTGGCGGGGACGACACGCGACGCCGTCGACACGCTTTTCGAAAATGAGACGGGCCGTTATGTTTTAATAGATACGGCCGGGATACGGCGGCGTTCCAGAATTGACGACAGAATAGAGAAATACAGCGTGCTGCGTTCGGAGATGGCTATCGAACGCGCGGATGTCTGCCTTATTATGATCGATGCCCGGGAGGGCGTGACCGATCAGGATACAAAAATCGCCGGACTGGCCCATGAGGCGGGGAAAGCCAGCGTCATCGTCGTCAACAAATGGGACCTGGTGGAAAAAGACAGCAACACGATGGACCGCATGCGACAGGAGATCATGAAAGAGCTCAGCTATATGACGTATGCACCGGTCCTTTTTATTTCGGCCAAAAGCGGCCAGCGGGTCGAGCGCCTTTTTGAGCTGATCCGGTATGTCGATAATCAGTCCGCCATGCGGATCACGACAGGTATGCTCAATAACGTGCTGTCGGACGCTACATCAAGGGTGCAGCCGCCGACGGACAAGGGAAAACGGCTGAAAATTTACTATATGACGCAGATCGGCGTCCGCCCGCCCACCTTCGTCTGCTTCTGCAACGACGCAGCGCTTTTCCATTTTTCTTACCAGCGATATCTTGAGAACCAGATCCGTAACGTTTTCGGCCTCGAAGGGACGCCTATCCGCCTTTATATCCGGCAAAAAGGCGACGAAGACAAGTGACAAACCTGATTTTATTATCATATAATAGACACTCGGAGAATCTCGGAGGTATACGAACGTGTTGATATTATTGTTAATTATTACGGCGATACAGGCTTATGTCATCGGCAGCGTCAACGGGGCCATCATCACATCCAAGTATTTTTATAAAAAGGACATCCGCAAATACGGCAGCGGCAACGCGGGACTGACGAACTTCTATCGCGTCTTCGGCAAGGGCGGCGTTATCGCAGTTGTCATTATCGATGTGGTTAAAACTGTTGCGCCGGTCATCATCGGCGGTTTCCTGTTCTCCCGTTTTCTGGACGCGGATTATTTCGTTGATGTGGGGTTCTTTAATCTGAGCCTGTTCGGAAGCGAGTTTGCCGGCTTGTTTGTCATGCTCGGCCACTGCTTTCCGTTGTTCTACGGATTCAAAGGCGGCAAGGGTGTCATGGCAATGGGTACGATCCTCTTTTTTGTCGACTGGCGCATCGCCCTGTTTGGCTGGGGGGCATTCATCCTGTTGACGCTTTTAACCCGGTATGTTTCCCTCGGTTCCGTTATCGGCGTCACGGCTTATCCCATATCCCAGGCGCTGATGGGCCTCGGCGGGACCTGGGAGCTCATTGTCGCCATCGCCAGCGCGGCACTCCTCATTTACCGGCACCGGGAAAACATCAAGAGACTGATTGAGGGCAAGGAATCAAAATTCAGCTTCAGAAGAAAAAAGGAAGCATAACTATGAAAATTTCGGTATTGGGCAGCGGCAGCTGGGGGACGGCTGTCGCCAAATTACTTAATGAAAACGGCCATGACGTGACGTTGTGGTCTAAGTTTGAAAACGAGGCGTCAACGCTCCGGACATTGCGGGAAAATCCCTTTTTGAAGGGTGTCGTCATCCCTGACGGCGTCACAATCACAGCCTTGGCGGATGAGGCGGCCAGGGGGACAGATATCGCCGTTTTTGCGACACCGTCCTTTGCCGTTTCCGAGACGGCTGAATTGTTTAAAGATAAGCTGCCGGGGGACTGCATCATCGTCTGCATCTCGAAAGGCATCGAAAAGGATACGATGCGCCTGTTTTCCCGGATACTGCGGGAGACGTTCGGAAAGGACGCCAAAATCGCCTCGCTCTCCGGTCCGACCCACGCGGAAGAGGTCGGCCGACAGATCCCGACGGCCTGCGTCGTCGCCTCGGAGGATCACGAAATCGCCGAGAAAGTCCAGGACGTTTTTATGAACGACTATATGCGCGTCTACACGTCCACCGACGTGATCGGTGTGGAGCTGGGCGCGGCGCTCAAAAATGTCATCGCCCTCGGCGCCGGCATCAGCGACGGCCTCGGCTTCGGCGACAACACCATCGCCATGCTGATGACCCGGGGCCTGGCCGAGATGGCGGAGCTGTGCGTGGCATTGGGCGGAAAAAAATCAACGCTGGCCGGTCTCGCCGGCCTGGGCGACCTGATCGTTACCTGCACCTCACAGCACTCGAGAAACCGCCGTGCCGGCGTCCTGATCGGCAAGGGCGTTCCCGTACAGGAGGCCATGAAGCAGGTTGGCGCTGTCGTTGAAGGCTATTACGCGGCAAAAGCCGCCCACGAGCTGGCGGCGCAGAACGGTATCGATATGCCTATCTGCGAGGAGGCCTATAAGGTCCTGTACGATTGCAAATCGCCGCGTGACGCCATGAGGGACCTGATGGCGCGCGATAAAAAGCGCGAGGATGCCTCCGGCGAGGAGAGCTGGGTCGGATAGCTGTTACGGGGGAGCGCAAGTTCCCTCTCAAGTTATATGCGCATCATAAAGCGTTCGGCGGATTGCAATAATATAAGCGGTATTTACAACGGACGGGGCGATTTGCTTTTAATA
Organism: Clostridiales bacterium; assembly: GCA_012718935.1. Lineage (GTDB taxonomy): Bacteria > Bacillota > Clostridia > Oscillospirales > Oscillospiraceae > Sporobacter. The sequence continues at coordinate 15,323 of JAAYBH010000447.1, read as the reverse complement.
AGAATTGAGGATTTTAATGACAAAGATTCCGTTTTCACTGCTGAGCCTGACGCCGAAGGTCGAGCGGGCTATTGCCCTGATGGGTTTTGACGACGCGACACCCATCCAGACTGTCGTCGAAATTCCCGAAGGCAGCGCCGATGACGTTATTGAAGCGATGGCGGGCTGCAAAATCAGCGGCAGGCAGGTCACGGTTGAAAAGCTCGCGGAGAAGCCAAATAAACAAAAGCGCAGACATTAAGAAAAATTCATAATTGCTGAAAGCCGGTTGTTAATGCAATTGGCTTTTTGTGATTGATATGGTAAGATAAACAAATCCTATCTGCCGAAAGAGCGCGTCGGCAAGCCGAGCAAATGGGATACATTTTATACGCTGCTGGCGGAAAAAGCAGCAAAATGAAACGCTAGCAGGCAATCCTATATATGGACCGTATACCACATAACGGAAAATATTCGTTGACAAATAGTGCTTTTTATTAGTATCCTGAATAGTGTAAATCTGATTGATGAATTGGAGGGTTAAGCATGAAAAAAAATGAGCGGGAAGAGCTGGTTCGGATCATGAATAAGTTTGCCGGGTCGGGCTGGGACTTAATTGACGCGCCGTCCCAGGCGTGGCTGGACGGCAGCGGCAACAGGAACAAGCTGATCGCCGCCATCGAAGAGGCGGACAAGGTCTGCGGCAGCTGCGGCTGCGAGTTTGACCCGCTGTATAAGCGGGCCCTGGAGCTGAAGGCGCTGCTGTAAGTATTACTGTTATTTTACAAAGTAGCCATTTGTGTATTCAAATGGCTATTATTGTTATATAGTGTCCGTGAAATATACGATAGATGTGAGGTTATGTATGATTAAGCCATATATGAGCACGGATATGGAGTCATGCGTCCGGGTCATGATTGAAGCGTACAACGGACCGCCGTGGAATGACCATTGGATGATGGAGACAGCAACGCGGTATTTGAAGGAATTTGAAGAAAGCCCGCGCTTTTTTGGTTTTACGTTATGGGAAGGCGGAGCGCTTATAGGCGCGGCGTTCTGCCGGGAAAAGACGTGGTGGAATAAAGACGAGATAAAAGTTGAGGAGCTTTTTATTGCGCCGCAGTATCAAAGGCAGGGGTATGGCAAGCAGCTGCTGCAGGCCATCGAAGCGTACATAAAGGAGCACTCGCTCGCCGGGTTCACGCTGCTGACGAATCGTTATATGCCGGCGCTGGACTTTTATAAAAAGAACGATTTCGCTCCGGCTGACCATGTGGTGTTCATGTATAAAGTTATAAAGTGAGAAAGGAAAAAACCTGAAAGGTGAGCGATACAGCGCAATACGCGCCGTACGAGCGGACCAGGTTGTTTGTTAAAGGCGTGGGTTATGAGGAGCTGCTGACGCTGACGGAAATGTGGAGCGAAGAAAACCCGTGCCTGATCATGATTAAAAAGCTGTGAGTAACGCAGCTCGGAGAGGGGATATGGCTTGATAAATAAGCGGGAGGCGCTGATTGACGCTTTGCTATCAGAATTGGGCGAGGAGGATCAGCAGATTTGCAGGCGTATCATCGAAGACCTGAATGAATTTGGTTACACACCGCATAAAGAGAATGTCAAAGGCCTCGTGCTGTCGTTCAAAAACAGCGGGGTCAGGCAGACGATAGCAAAGATCGGGATCAGAGTAGGCAGGAACAGAGGGGTGTTTTACAGCCTGAAGTTCTATGCCTGCGAGAACCCGCCGGAAAAGTTTGCAGATGCGGTGCGAAATGCCGTGTTGCGGTCGAAAGGGCAGTATCCATGCACAGACTGCGGCGTCTGTCACGTCAGGGAGGGTGAGCGGGGATATCGCTGCCGGCTGCCGGACGGGACGGAGTTTGTGCGGTGCGGCGCTTATGTAGTGGAGATACCCGACCTGACGCTGGGGGATATTGACGGTTTCAACAGGCTGCTTCAAGAGCAGCACCATTATTTCCAGACACACGAAAGGTAGGCATTGAGAGTCAGGAAGGCGCAGAGAAGGCATCATCCGGGCGATTGATTTACGGAGTGTGTTCTATTATAATAGACGCAAGAGTAATGATAGCGAACCGTGAGGAGAATATATGTATACTTTTTCACCCGTCAGCGACAGGGTTGCCCGCATCAGGGAGCGCTACAGGACGACGACGCCGAAGTTTTCGAGCGAGCGCCCAAGGATTATAACGGAGTTTTACAAAGCCCACGAGACGGAGCATCCCATGCTCAAACGGGCCAAGTGTATGCTGGAGATCTGCAGCAAAATGACGGTCGTCGTCGGCGACGACGACCTGATCGTCGGGAACCAGGCGCCGACCTTCCGGGGCTCCACCATGAACCCCGAGTACGGCGGCGTCAAATGGATGGTGGAGGAACTCAAAAGCGGACAGTATAATAAAAGGGAAGCTTATGAGGAGTATAACGAGATCGATCCGGAGGACGCCGACTATATATGCTCTATTGAAGAATACTGGAATACTCGTTCTCTCGCCGCGTTCTGCGACGCCTTGATTCCCGACGAATTTTATCCGGTGGAGACGGCGACGATTCTGCCCTTCAACAGGACCGGCACGGGTGGGAACCCTATCGGTCACTTTTCGGCGAATTATTCAAAAGCGATCAACAAGGGGTTCGCGGCCATCAAGGCGGAAGCGCTGGAGACGCTCGCAGCACTGAGCGGAAATTTGATGCAGGGAGACGCGGAAAAGCATCTGTTTTACCGTGCCGTCGCCATCTACTGCGACGCTGTGATGACGCTGAGTAAGCGCTATGCTGCCGAATGCCGGCGCATGTCACTGCTTGACAAATACACGCCCGAGCGAAGGGCGGAGCTGGCCGGTATGGCCGATTCGCTGGACCATATCATCGAATATCCCGCCCGCAGCTTCAGGGAGGCGGTTCAGGCGACGCTCATCTATCATCTGACGCTCTGCTTCGACGGGCAGATGCACGGCCTCACCCTGGGTCGCTTCGATCAGTATGCGTATCCGTTTTTGAAAAAGGAGCTGGAGGAAGGCACGATCACCCAGGACCAGGCCCAGGAGATCATTGATTGCTTTTTCCTGAAGATTTCCGAGGCTGTCGTGGCCAAGACGACGGCGGCGGCCGTCAATTCCGGCGGCTACTCCTCCGGGCAGCACATGTCCCTGGGGGGTGTCGACAGGGAAGGGAACGACGCCACGAACGACGTGTCCTATCTCATGCTGCAGGCCATGGGGCGGCTGCATCTCCACGAGCCGCCGCTGTCCCTTCGAATCCACAAGGGCACACCGGGAAAGCTCTGGGAGGCGGCCATCGCCTGCACCATGGAATGCGGCGGCATCCCCACACTGCAGAACGACGATATTATCATTCCGACGCTTCTCGAGCGCGGCTTTACAATGGAGGACGCCAGGGATTACTGCATCATCGGCTGCGTAGAGCCGGCGGGGTCCGGCAACGATTTTCCGGCTTGCGGCGGCCTGGGGCGCGCCACCTATCTCAATATGGGCAACATTATCACCATGCTCATCAATAACGGCGAAAATCCATTGAATGGGGAGAATACCGGCTTCGGTACAGGATACCTGTATGATTACAAATCCTTTGACGAGGTCATGGAAGCGTATAGGAAACACGTGACGCACTATGTGAACTGGCACATCTCCATGTCGAACCTTTTCTGGCTCGTCATGCGCGACAAAATGCCGCTCATCTCCGTATCGTCCACCATGGACGGCTGCATGGAGTCCGGCAAGGACGTCATGTACGGCGGGGCCAAATACAATTCCAACGGCTCCTCTGGCGTCGGCTGCGCCAATGTGGTGGACAGTCTGGCGGTGATCAAGTACATGGTGTTTGACAAAAAGATTGTGACGGCGCGGGAGCTGTATGATGCCATTATGAAAAACTGGGAGGGGCATGAGTCCCTGCGCCAGCGGATATTGAACGAGGTGCCGCGCTACGGGAACGATAACCCTTATACGGATGAGCTCGCCCGGGAATCAATGGAGATCTTCGCGTCGGCTTTTCTTAAGGGCACCGGCGACCGGGGGAATCAGTGGCAGGTGGGTATTTACCCCGTGTCGACCCATGTGGTCAACGGCAGGCGCACCTGGGCCACCCCCGACGGGCGGCTGGCGCGCGAAGCCCTGGCGGAAGGCGTTTCACCGAAACAGGGGCTGGATAAAAACGGCCCGGCAGCCGTCCTCAAATCCGTCGCCGCCATCAATCATTCCACGTTCAGAAACGGCACGCTCCTCAATATGAAATTCCACCCCGCCACCGTGCAGGGGGACGAGGGTGTCAAAAAGCTCCGGATGCTTGTGGAGACCTTCTTCTCTCTGGGCGGCATGCACCTCCAGTACAACGTCGTCGGCGGCGACCAGCTACGGGAGGCACAGACAGATCCGGAGAAATACAAGAACCTCGTCATCCGCATCGCCGGCTTTTCCGCCTACTTCGTGGAGCTGGACCATTCGCTCCAGAACGATCTGATCAGCCGGACAGACCAGTTGGTAGGGTAAAACGGCGCAGAATTAAGGCGGGATGAAGACATCCCGCCGCGCGTGTTTTATTGTTCTTATTTCATCCGGTCGTAGGCTTTTTGTACAGCTTCGGCCATAATGCCGTAGACGTTTGACGCGTCCATGTGGAGGACACCCTGCTCAGTGGCGCCGCCCTTTGTGGCGACGGCCTTGACTGTGTTTTTATAATCGCCCCGGTCGATGGCATTCTGAAAGGTCCGGGCGGCAATTTGGGTACATGTCTCGGGAGAAAAGCCCATTTTTTCACCAGCCGCGGCAAAGGCGTCGATGAGATAGGCGGCGAAACCGAGGCCGCAGGAGGAGAAGGCCATAACCTTTTCAACGTCTCCGGGGGCGACCTCAAAGGCGTAGCCGAGTTTGTGAAAGATATCCGCGACGTGTGGCGGCGCCTTTGTGTAGGCGACGACGCCGTCGCAGGCGGCAATAGCCAGGGACGGCATGCCGCGGACGAGATCGACCTGACCGATCAGCGAATAAATCATCTCGAATGGGGCGCCGGCCATAAAGCTGACGACGGTTTTGCCTTCGAGAAGCTCCCGGTTGACAGCCGGCGCCAGTTCCTCAAAAACATAGCTCTTAACGACAAGGAAAACGACTTCGGTGCCGCTGATGGCGCAATTGATGTCGTCGGTCGCAGAGAGGCCGTATTTGACTGAAGCAAGTTCCCGGATCTCCGGCGCTTTATCACACACGCAGATGTCCTTGCCGGACGCTGTGCCCGATTTGATAAGGCCTTCGGCAAGAGAGTGCCCAAGATTGCCGAAGCCGATGATGGCGATTTTCAAAATATAACCTCCCCTATACCAAAAAGGCTCCTTTTCATCGGGATCGCATGAAAAGCGATCTAAGCTGTCGAAAAAGCGATTTCAATCGATTTTTCAACTGAGGATTCCCCCCAATAAAAAACATGCTCACAGCGGGAGCTGTGAGCACTCGGATTTGATTTACACTGCACGCGTAACCTTGCCGCTGCGGAGGCACCGAGTACAAACGTAAATATGGCGCGGGGTACCGTTCACGATAGCCGATACTCTCCTGATGTTCGGTTTCCATGTTCTGTTCGTGCGCCTGTGGGAGTGGCTCACCCGGATACCGAAAGAAACGCCCTTGTCGCATACTTCGCACTTTGCCATCTGCTGCACCTCCTTGCGTGTACGTATTGCTTTTTGAACAGCTTTATTATATTAACAGACAGACGGATAAAATGCAAGCATTAATTTACATCAAGTGTGAGCGTGTTGGCGGAGGCTGTTCAGACATCGTGTATATAAAAATCTTGCAAATGATGACGGTATTGTATACAATTTAAGCAGCGGCACTTAAAGTGACACAGATCATTGGCGTCGCAGGAGGAATATATGGATCGGGAGTACAGTTACAAGCTCAAAACCCTGGTGGAGGAGATGAAGCTCAATATTGTTTACCCTTCGACGGATTACGAGAAGGTGAACATTTTGACGGGGGACGTCCACCGCCCGGGGCTGCAGCTGACCGGATTTTACGATTATTTTGATCCGACCCGCATCCAGCTGATCGGCCGGATGGAAACGGCATTTCTCAACAAGTTCGATGAACAGGAGCGGAGAGCGAAAATCGAGGTTCTGCTGTCGAAAAAGATACCGGCGCTTATTGTCTGTCACGATGTGGAGATGATGCAGGTTTATATAGAGGCGGCGGAGAAATACGATGTCTCCCTGTTTTCCACGAGCCAGAATACGTCCAACATCATGTCGGAAATCATCAGGATCATCAAGTCCGCGCTGGCGCCGCGCGTGACACGCCATGGTGTGCTCGTCGAGGTCTACGGCATCGGCTTGCTGCTCATGGGCGAAAGCGGCGTCGGCAAGAGCGAAGCCGCCATCGAGCTGTTAAAGCGCGGTCACCGCCTGATTGCCGACGACGCTGTCGAGATCAAGGCGCTCGCCAATACGCTGGAAGGTACGGCGCCGGAGCTCATCCGCCATTACGTGGAGCTTCGCGGCATCGGCGTCATCGATGTGCGCCAGATTTTCGGCGTCGGCGCCATCAAGGCCCGGCAGAACATCCATCTGATTGTAAACCTTGAGCCCTGGCGCGAGGGGATGCTGTACGACAGGCTGGGCATCAACGAGCAGCACATGACGATTCTGGGCGTGGACGTATCCGCCGTGACGATCCCTGTCAAGCCCGGCCGCAACCTGGCGATCATCCTGGAGGTCGCGGCCATGAACCAACGCATGAAATTCATGGGATATAACGCGGCGATTGAATTCACCCGGCAGATCAACAGGCATTTCGATGAGAAATTATCGTAATATTTGAGGTAACATATGGATCATATTTCCGACGCGTTTAAGGCCATACGGGAACAGTTGCCGGAGATGGAATACCGCACGGGCGAGCCGATGAAAAAACACACCTCGTTCAAGATCGGCGGAAATGTGACAACGATGTTTTTCCCCGTGACGCAAAACGAAGTTGTAAAGCTCATTGAGATACTGCACGGATTCGGAGTAAAGCCGCTGATTATCGGCAACGGGACGAATCTCCTTGCTGAGGATGGCCTTCTGAATATCCTGGCAATGAAGACATACGGCGGCCTCAATAGTATAAGGCTGACTGATGACGCGGAGATAACAGCGGACAGCGGCGTTCTGCTGTCAAAGCTCGCCTCTTTCGCCCTTGAGTGCGGCCTGACCGGCCTCGAATTTGCCCACGGCATACCCGGAACGCTGGGCGGCGCCGTTTCTATGAACGCAGGCGCCTACGGCGGGGAAATGAAAAACGCTGTGATGAAAACTACAGCCCTCACTCCGGACGCAGCGCTTTTTGAAATTACCGGCGATGCGCACGATTTTTCTTACAGACACAGCCGATTCTCCGACTCGGGCGATGTGATACTCTCCTCCGCGCTGAAGCTGACAAGAGGAGACCCGGGCGAAATCAAAGGCCAAATGGATATGCTGGCAAAAAAACGACGGGAGAGCCAGCCGCTCAATATGCCCAGCGCCGGGAGCACGTTTAAACGGCCGAAGGAAGGCTACGCCGCCGCCCTCATCGAGCAGGCCGGCCTAAAGGGCTATGCTGTCGGCGGGGCGATGGTTTCTGAAAAGCACGCGGGCTTTGTCGTCAACCGCGGGGACGCCACATTCAAGGATGTGATGAATATCATAGATCACATCAGGGAAACGGTCATGAGGCAATTCGGAATCGAGCTTGAGCCGGAGGTTAAAATCATCCGAAGCAGACAGCAGTAAGAGAGGTATGTTATGGAGATACTGATAATTTCGGGGCTTTCGGGCGCGGGGAAAAGCCGTGTCGCCGCCGTATTGGAGGATATGGATTTTTATTGTGTCGACAATATGCCCGTCGCTCTGATGCCGAAATTTGCCGAGCTGTGCCTTGCGACGCGGGGGAGATACGAGCGCGTTGCCCTTGTTACTGATGTCCGCGCCATTGAGGATTTCAATGAGCTGTTCGTGGCACTTGATGTCATGCGGGACATGGGCTGCGATCACCGGATACTGTTCGTGGAAGCCAGCTTCGAAACGATCGTCAAACGGTACAAGGAGACGCGCCGGCGGCATCCGCTGGACCCGGACGGCGGCGAGCTTGAGAAGGCTGTCCGCCGCGAGATCGAGATTCTGGCGCCGGTCCGTGAACAGGCCGATATCATCATCGACACGACGGATCTGACCCTTGGAAGGCTGCAGCGCCGCCTGTTTGCGATATTAAGGAGGAACACGGATGAGAAGCCGATGAGCGTCAATATCATTTCCTTCGGCTACAAATACGGTATTCCCATCGAGTCGGATCTGGTGTTCGACGTCAGATTCCTTCCCAATCCCTATTATGACAGCGGTCTCAGGGAACAGAGCGGTCTCGACGAACCTGTGAAGCAGTTTATCTTCGACTACGAGCAGACAAGAGAGTTTTATAAAAAGCTTCTGGATATGATGGAGTTTCTGCTGCCGTGTTATGTTGAAGAGGGAAAACGCCATATCGTGATCAGCATCGGCTGTACCGGCGGCCATCACAGATCGGTTGCCATCGCGCAGTCCCTATCGGAATTTCTGGCTGAAAAGGGATACCCGGTAGACTGCATCCACCGCGATCTGGAAAAATAACTCATGATCCGGCATCCGGACAGCAAAGGGGGTTTCGGCATGTCGTTTTCAAACAGCACAAAGGCAGAGCTTTGCAGAGACCAGCTTGCGCGTAAATGCTGCGCGCTGGCGGAAAGCTACGGCCTCCTGCTCTATTGCAACACCTTTTCGGCTCGGGATATAAAGATCATTACGGAGAGCCGCGAGCTGGCGAAAAGGCTGCCCAGGCTGATCAGGCGCGCTTTCGGTCTGGCGTTCGATATATCGCCGCCATTGGACAACGAGTCTGAGGCCGGGGCGAAAGTCGTAAAACAGACGTTTATCATCAATCAGCCTGAAAAGCTGCAGGCCATTTTGGAGACCTTCGGCTTTGCAGGCAGCCGGCTGGTTGCCCACCATATCAATCTCGGCGTTCTGGAGGACGAGTGCTGCCGGGCGAGCTTTATGAGAGGTGCTTTTTTAGCGGGAGGGTCGGTGACCGACCCGGCCAAGCGGTATCACCTTGAGCTCGTTACCGACCATTACAATGTCAGCAGGGAGACGTATTCACTGCTTTTGGAAATGGGCTTTGAACCGAAGGAAGCAAAGAGAAAAGGCAACTTTGTCAATTATTTTAAACAGAGCTCGGCGATCGAGGATTTTCTAACGACCATCGGCGCGCCATTGTCGGCGATGTCGCTGATGTCGCAGAAGGTCGAAAAGGACATGCGCAACAGCATCAACAGAAAGGTCAACTGCGATACGGCCAACGTCTCAAAAACCGTCGACGCCGCGCTCCTTCAGATCGAAGCTATCGGAAGAATCGCGGCGGCAACCGGTCTGGACAGCCTGCCGGACAAGCTTCGAGAGACGGCAGCCCGGCGGCTTGAAAACCCTGAACTCAGCCTCAACGAGCTGGCCGACTTAATGTCAATCACAAAATCCTGCCTGAACCACCGACTGAGAAAGCTTGTAGAGCTGGGGGGAAAGCCTGCGGGAAGCTCAATATAATACACAGAGGCTGCCGCTTATGAGCCGGCAGCCTCTGTGATATATTTCCTGAGATATTCTATTGCCTCTTTATATCCGTCAAATCCCTTACCTGCGATTGTTTTAAGGCAGGCTGGTGAAATATATGAGTGACGGCGGAATTCCTCGCGGTTATTGATATCTGATATATGCACCTCCACAGCAGGGATGACGACGGCTTTCAGCGCGTCGAGAATGGCGATGCTGGTATGGGTGTAGGCGGCGGGATTGATGACGATGCCGTCTATTTTCCCGTAGGCCCACTGGATGATGTCGACGATGGCCCCTTCGTTGTTGGATTGAAACAAATCGACGTCAACGCCGATACCGCAGGCCGACTGTCTGATAAAAGCCAGAAGATCGGCGTAGCTTTTTTTACCGTAGACGTCGGGTTCCCTAATGCCCAGCATATTGATATTCGGCCCGTTGATGACGAGGATTTTCATTTTATTATCCTTTCCGTGACAGCGGGACGCTGAGGACAGCGTCCCCTATGATTGCGGGATGCAGATAAACGCTAGCTTCGGTTACATTCCTATTGCCTTCATGATTGCCGTGACCGTCTCGTAAACGCCGTTTACGTTGACTTTCAAGTCGCACCAGCTATTGTACAGGGGCAGGCGCTCCTTTGCAAGCGCCTTGACGCCGGTTTGTCGGGAAAGGGGGCGGCCGTCTGTCGGCAGCGAGGCAATGTCGCGGTCCAGGAAGACGCAGAAGCCGTTTTGGCGGATGAGCCGCAGGTTTTCAGGCCGCTTGACGATGCCGCCGCCGGTTGCGATGACGCAGCCGCTTTTTTTTGAGGCTTCCCGCAGCACTTCCGTCTCTATTTGACGAAAAGCTTCTTCGCCTGAATCCGAAAATATCTCAGGGATGCTTTTCCCGGCTTTTTTAATTATTTGCTCATCCGTGTCGATGAACTCCCGACCGGTTAAACGTGCGAGTTCCTGGCTGGTTGTGGATTTGCCGCTGCCGGGCATACCGAGAAGAATAATATTTTTCGTTCGGCGCTCGATTTGACCTGTGATACCATCAATTACGGAATCCTCAATCACAGTTCCAGTAAAAATCTCGGCGGCGCGTTTGGCTTGGGCCACAAGCATCGGAAGGCCGTTGACGCAGGGGATGTTCATATCCTCGGCGTCCAGCAGCAGCGTCGTCCTGGAGGGGTTATATATGATGTCAATCACAGCCTCGCAGATGGGGAAGCCCGAGAGCTCAAGGGCTGCTGCGCCGTTATTCGGATACATGCCGACGGGGGTCGTGTTGACAATGAGCGCGGCGTCCCGATGGCGGTGCAGGTTATGATAGTTGTTTTCACCGGTGCGTGAGACGATATTGATCTCCCCGGCTTTCAGGTCTTCAAGAACTGTCCGGACGGCGAGGGAAGAGCCTCCGCTGCCCAGTATGAGCGCTTTTTTACCAGTGATGTTGATGTTCAGCTTTTTCGTCAGGTACAAAAAGCCGTCGTAGTCCGTATTGTCGGCGAAAAGGCTGCCGTCGGCCTCCTTGAGCAGCGTATTGACGCTGCCGATACGTTTTGCACAATCGGAGAGGGCGTCGCAATAGGGGATGACGGTTTTCTTGTACGGGATCGTGACGTTCAAGCCGCTGAAATCGCCGTGTTTCAAAAACGCCTCAAGGTCTTCGGGCGCCTTCTCGAAGAGACTGTATTCGTAGTTGCCGAGCATGGAGTGAATCAGCGGCGAAAAGCTGTGGGAGAGATGCGCGCCTAAAAGGCCGAAGGTTTTCATAACAGCACCCCCGTGCGGATTGATTTACAAATTTGTATGTAGGGGCGGTTATTAACCGCCTGTATGCGAAGATGGAGGCGGAGGCGGGCGATTGATAATCGCCCCTCGTAGCTGCCCGAAAGTCGATGCTTATACGATCTCCGAATAGCTCCCCAGATACCGGAATTCCTCGCAGATACCGCTGAGCTCGTTCATGAGCTGGATGAACTCGGAGGAGTAGACGGGCGTCTCCAAATCAAAGTAAAACATGAACTCGAAGTCCCGGTCGGGGATGGGACGGCTCTCGAGCTTGATGAGGTTGATGCCCAGAGCGTAAAAGCGGGCCAGGATTCGGTAGAGGGAGCCGGGCTTGTGGGGAATCGACAGCATAATGCTTGTTTTATCCGCGCCGGGATAAATTTCAAGGTCCTTCGATATCGTAATGAAACGCGTGTAGTTGTTGCCCTTGTCCTGGACGGAATCGGCCAGGCAGTCAAGCCCGTAGAGGTCGGCGCAGTAGCGGGAGGAGAGAGCGGCAACGTCGCTCCGGGGGGAGTCGGCCACCATCTGTGCCGCCATGGCTGTGTTTTCGCAGGACGTGAGCTTCACGCCGGTGAGAGACTTTAAGAAGGCGCCGCACTGGGTGATGGCCTGCTCATGGGAGTAAACCTCTTTGATGTCCTTCAGGGATGCCCCTTTTTTGACCAGCAGGTTGTGGTCGATTTTCAGCCGTGTGCTGCGGACGATATAGAAGCGGTACTTCATCATCAGATCGTATATTTTGTTGATGGAGCCGGCCGTGCTGTTCTCCAGCGGCAGCACGCCGTATTTGCACAGGCCGGAGTCGATGGCCGAAAAAACGCTTTCGAAGGTTGTGCAGTACATGATATTCGGGACGGCAAACAGCTTCTCGCAGGCCAGCTGTGAGTAAGCGCCCTCAATGCCCTGGCAGGCAACGACGGCATCCCGGGGGAAGAGCCTGTTTGTGCTGTCAATGGCGCCGGTGATGTCCCTGATGAGCGGCGCTTCGGGGTTCAGGATGTTTTCCTGATACGAACGGCTGAGGTCGAACAGCAGGGAATAGAGCGACGAGGCGTAGGTCCGCAGCTCCTCCGGTGTTTTGGAAAGGATATCGCTCAGCTTCCGGCGCTCTCTCGCCGGGTCATAGACCGGGATGTTATTTTCTTTTTTATAAACCGCCAGCTGGGCGGAAACGTCCATGCGGCGGCTGAAAGCGTCCAGCAGAACGCTGTCCGTTTCATCGATCTGTGCTCGCAATTCATTGATGTCCATTTATATACTCCTCGTATTTATACTTGTTGTTGTCCAGCCATGCGTCATATATCGCAATGGCGGCCGCCGCTTCGACGCAGGGAACGGCTCTGGGGACGATGCAGGGGTCGTGGCGGCCCTTGACGGTCAGAGCTGCGTCACAGCCCTTAGAAAGACTGACACTCTGCTGCGGCTTTGAAATTGACGGCGTCGGCTTGACCGCCACCCGAAAAATGACGGGCATACTTGAGGTGATACCGCCGAGAATACCGCCGTGATTGTTTGTCTTCGTTTTCACGGCGCTTGAATGCTCCGTACCGAAGCTGTAAGGGTCGAAACAAAAACTGTCGTTATTCTCCGATCCGCGCAGGGCGGCGGCGCCGAAGCCGCTGCCGAATTCGATGCCCTTGACGGCGGGAATGCCGAAGACAATGGCTGCAATGCGGTTCTCCATCCCGTCGAACATCGGGTCACCCAATCCGCCGGGGACGCCGACAGCGGCGCATTCAACGACGCCGCCCAGGGAGTCGCCGTCAAGCCGCGCTTCCTCGATGGCCTTTTCCATTAACGCGCCTTTAACGCTGTCGGAGGCCGGAAAGTCGGCGGCTTTAACGGCGCTGAGCGTATCGGCGTCAACGCGAACAGGATCGAATAACGCGTCCCTGACGCTGCCGACGGACACGATGTGCGCACCGATTTCAACGCCCAATTCATTCAGAAGCTGCAGGCAGATACCGCCGGCGATGCACAGGGGAGCTGTGAGCCTGCCCGAAAAATGGCCGCCGCCCGCCGTATCCTGTGCGCCTTTATACTTGAGCTGTGCCGTGAAGTCGGCATGACCGGGTCTGGGTATGTCCTTCAGCTGCTCGTAGTCGGAGGAGCGCGTATCCGAATTGCGGATGACGGCGCAGAGCGGCGCGCCGCAGGTTACGTCCCCCGCGAGACCTGAAAGAAATTCGGGTATATCCTTTTCGCAGCGCGGCGTCGACCAGCTTTTCTGACCAGGCGCCCGCCGCTGCATAAATCGATGAAGCTCCTCGAAATCAATCCGAAAACCGGCAGGAAGGCCATCGATCACAACGCCGACGGCGCTGCTGTGGGACTGCCCGAAAATCGTGATTCTGATGTTTTTACCATAGATCGAGGACATTAAATTACCTCCTCCGCAATACCGCCCAGCGCGGCGAAATCGCTGAAAAATTCCGGGTAGGATTTGTTGACGGCATCCGCGTCTGTTATTGTGACGGGGTTGTCGCAGACAGTCGCGGCCAATGCTCCCAGCATGGCAAGACGATGGTCGTTGCTGGCCACGACGGTACCGCCGTTCAAACGTGACCTGCCGTTAATGATCAGGTCGTCTTTTGCTTCTATTATATCAGCGCCAAGAGAGGAAAGCGCAGCGGTAACGGTTTGAAGCCGGTCAGTTTCCTTAATGCGCAGCCGTCCGGCATTGCGGATGAAGGTCGTACCTTTGGCGACGGAAGCGACGGCGGCCAGAACGGGAACAAGATCCGGCGTGTCGGCGGCGTCGATGTCGATCCCCCGGAGTTCGCCCCGCATGACAGTGACGCAGTCGTCCCCCCGGTTGACGCGGGCCCCGAAGCACTCCAGAAAATCCAGGATTTTCCGATCGCCCTGGAGGGTGTTCATATTTAGATTCGTTACCGTCAGCTCGCCGGAACCGACCGCACCGGCACAGAGCCATACGGCGGCGTTGGACCAATCGCCTTCGACGTCGACGGTCTTTCCGGGGGTGTAGTGCTGCTTGCCTTTAACCGTGTAGCTGTGGCGGCCTTGACTGATCACAACGCCAAAGTCCTTCAGTGCGGATATTGTCATATCGATATAGGGCTTTGATTCCATATCGCCTGTGATCATAATCATACTGTCACCGCTCAGAAGCGGCAGCGCGAACATGAGGCCGCTGATAAATTGAGACGAGATATTGCCCGGCATAGTATATCTGCCGCTTTTCAGGTAGCCGCTGACGTGCAGCGGATTCATGCCGTAGGGAGATATGGCGCAGCCGTGGGCCATCAGTTCCTCGTATAGGGGGGACAGGGGGCGCGACGGCAGCCGCCCGCCCATGCGAAATTGAGCGTCGGCGCCAAGGGCGCAGACGACGGGGAGCATAAAGCGCAGTGTGGAGCCGCTTTCACCGCAGTCAAGAATCCTTTCGCCGCGTATCGGCGTCTTGATCGGTGAAATACTGAAAACGCCGCTTTCATAAATAATCAGCGCGCCCAGCGCGTTGAGGCACCGGACGGTGGCATTGATATCGTTATTTTTTTCGGAGCAATTAACCTGCGACTCCTTCGACGACAAAGCCGCGCATATGAGAAGCCGGTGCGCCTGCGATTTGGAAGCTATCGCGCCGATCGTGCCGCCCTGCAGGGGTTTTGTGATTTTAATGGTCATGGATAACCTCCGGTGCTGAAGGATTTGGATGAATTCCTGCTTTATGAGGCATTACCCCGGGAGGAAGGTGGTTTTCTCCAAAATAGGAGATAGCGATAATACAGTGCCTGACGCATATAGACACCAGGCAGTATGGCTTTTGCAAGCGACTTGATTTCACCCGGTGAAGATTCAGGATGTTTTGTAATAACACCGGGGCTTGATTCATGGTGGAGCATCGCGCCGATTCGCGCGAGGGGAGTCCGGCCAATCTCAACAGCCCAGTCAAGAACGGTTTTTGGCCTAGC
>JAAYBH010000446.1 GCA_012718935.1 Clostridiales bacterium | reverse complement strand
GGTTTTGACTTTGCGGTAGGAGCGCTCGTTTGTCATGGCGTCGTACGCGTCGCTGACGGTGATAATCTTTGACACCAGGGGGATCATGCTGCCCTTGAGCCCTTTGGGATAGCCTTTGCCGTCAAGGCTTTCGTGATGATAGAGGATGTAGTCTGCCAGATTTGAGTACTCGTCGGAATTGCTCAGTATACGCCAGCCCGACTCGGGGTGCTTTTCGATGGCTTCCCGGTCGGTTTTTGTGTAAACGCCCGTTTTATTCAGAATGTTTTCGTCGACGCCTATTTTTCCGATATCGTGCAGCAGGCCGGCGACACCGATCTGGCTGACTGTTTCAGGGCTGAGGCCCATCGCGGTAGCAATGGCGGCGGCATATCGGCTGACCCTTTCTGAGTGGTCCAGCTCGCCGCTGCATTTCTCGTACAGCGTTTTCAGTATGATATTGACCGTCTTGTTGCGGGTTCTGGCGCTCTCGTTCATTTTATTCTTATACATTTTATTCTCGGCCTCCGAGAAAATCAGCTCCACATCGGAGTTGACGCTTTCCTTGACGGCGAAGCCAAACGACATGGAGAGCTCCAACTGCCGTATCTGCATCTTTGATTGCAGCGTCTTGATACGCCGGACGATTTTACCGGCCATTCTGCTGTCCGTGTTCGGCAGAATAATGACAAACTCGTCGCCGCCGATCCTGGCGCAGATATCATCCTTCCGGCAGCCCTCGGTGATGATCTCGGCTGCTTTGAGCAGGAGCTCGTCACCTTCCGCGTGGCCGAAGGAATCGTTCACGAGCTTCAAACCGTTGACGTCGGCCATAACGATCGTAAGCGGCATAAACCGCTCGTCGTTCATGAGCTTGAGCACATTGTCGAAGTACCTTCTGTTGTAGAGGCCCGTCAGGTGGTCGTGGAAGCTCAGGTACTTGATTTCGTCGAAGGCCTCCTCCCGCTCAGTCACGTCAAAGATAATCGAGAACAGGACCTTTTCGTTATTGTATGTAATCGGGCAGGAGTAGACGTCGACGATTCGCCTTTCGCCGTTTTTCAAGCGGTGCGGAAAGGAGTAGTATTTTTGCTTTTTATCATAGGCCTGGAAGCGCTGCTCCTTTTCATCGTCTTTTTTGGCCATGTTGATATCGTCGATCCTGAGGTTTAAAAGCTCCTCCTTTGTATAGCCGTAGAAGGTGACGGCGGCGGGGTTGGCGTCGATAATCTGCCCGGTTTCGGGCCGGATGAGCAGCATCACGGCATCGTGCTCGTTGAACATCGCCTGCGTCTGCTTCAGGAGATTTTCCATCTGTATCTGGACGTTTCTCTTTTCGGTCACATCACGAATGTAAGCGCCCACGCCTGTTTTTCCGTTTGAAATCGGGACAGGGAACTTCACTGCTTCATAAATCCTGCCGTCGATGGTCATTTCGGAGACAGTGCTGGCTCTTGTGGTGATGGACTTAATATCAGAGGGATTTGTCTGGCGGGAGAAATCCTCCGGCAGCGCCTCCTCATCGGTCCTTCCGATGATTTCGGTATCCGCACTGTCAAACCGGTCCAAAAGCGCGTTGTTGACAATGATATACCGGAGATTGTCGTCCTTGAGGTAGATCATATCGTTGGATGCGTTGATATAGGTCCTATACAGCATTTCACTGGTAACGAGGTCGTCCTCCATCGATTTGTAGGAGGTGATGTCCTGACAGAAGATGGTATACAGCTTGTCGGACGAAGCCCGCGCATTGAGCGAAACCCAGCGCAGCTCACCGGCTTTTGTCCTGATCTGCATCTGGCATTTGGCTGCACCTGTGATTTTCAGATCCCTGAAGAACATGATGGCAATGACGCGGCTGCTCCGGTCAATCAGCCGGCGCACGTTCAGCGCCAGAAGCTCTTCTTCGGAATAGCCCGTGTCCATACAGGCTTTCTGGTTGACCTCGATCAGCCTGCCGTCGCTGCTGACGACGGCAAAGCCGACCGGCATATTCATGATACAGTCCTTATAAAACGCATTATCCATATCAACAGACCTCTTACGGTGCGGAGTATTCCGCCGTGTGAATGCCCTCTATTTACTATTTTCGGAATTTTCATGCCGATCATAATGCCGCGCGTCAAAAAAACCGCCGAATTCATACCGTTATTTTATGGCATAAGTCATGATTGTGACGAAAACGAAAATATTGAACTGCAGGATAAATCCATGTTATGATATACTTGGAAAAATAAAGACGGAGGAATCACAATGAAAAAGATACTTGTTCCGGTTGACGGTTCGGCCGAATCTAAAAAGGCAGTCGCACAGGCCGTTTCTATTGCGAAAAAATTCGAATCGGAGGTGTCGCTCTTCACTGTCGTGGAGGTCGAAAACGACGTGGTAATGACTGAATTCGGCATCGCTGTTTCCAGCGAATACGCCGGTGTGCGCGATACGCTGATCAAGATCAAGACGGAGAGCAGCGAAAAAATGCTGGACGCCATCGTCGCGAGTCTGGACTGCACGGGTGTCACCGTCAAAAAGCTCATCAAGGTCGGCAGCGCGCATCCCGAGATCGCCGAGGAAGCCGCCAACGGCAAATATGACCTGATCGTCATGGGCCACCGGGGTCTCAACCCCGTCAAGCGCTTCTTTATGGGCTCCGTCGCTAAGCGCGTCATCGAAGACGCCCCCTGCTCCGTTCTGATCGTCAAAGAATAAGAAACGACCCGTTTCGGGTAATCACGCACGGAGGGTGACGATGCTT
>JAAYBH010000445.1 GCA_012718935.1 Clostridiales bacterium | reverse complement strand
TTGCGCGTTTGACAAAAGACGGCGGTATGCAGACGCTGGCCGTCTCATACCTCATGGCGTCCTCACAAAGCTCCTTAATCTGCTCCCAGGTGCTGTCCACATTCAGAAGCGTGTGGTCCACTTTCGACAGTATTTCTCTTATATTCATATCAGGCTCCGATCGTTCTTAATCTCCGTATCCGCCTATCGTCGTTCCCTCAGCCAGGGCGCGGCCGACGAGATGGCCGAAGCAGATGCTACGGCCGTGGCTTGAGCCGGGGAGCGTGACGGGATAGGAGTTTGCAAAAAAGTCTCCCTGGACGTTGCCGACGGCGAACAAACCGCCGATGGGGTCGTCATCCTCCGTCAGGACCTGGGAATTCTGGTCCACATGCAGGCCGTGGGGCAGGCTCAACAGCCACGCGTTCATTTTGGACGCGTAGAACGGCCTCTTCCGCACCGGGCTTAAAAAGCGCGCCGGGACGCCGAAATCCGCGTCGATGCCGCTGTCGCACCACCCGTTGTACCTGTCGACCGTTTTTTGAAGGGTCTCTGCCGGGACGCCGATTTTTTCCGCCAGTTCAGCGAGCGTTGCGGCTTTTACATAGTCGCCGGAGGCGATGTCCCGCTCCATTTTATCATCAAGACCGCCCAGCAGCTTTTTCGATTTGACCGGTTCCTGCTTGACGAGGTGCTTTTTATAGTCATCATCCCAGATGGCGTACGCCACGTTGCCGGGGGCATTCAAACGCGCGTTCGTCACGATGGGCTCATATGCCATCTCGCTGGAAAAGCGCCGCCCGTCCCTGTTGACGGTGAGCCAGCTGGTGCTGATGCCCGGACCGAGCGATGAAAAGTTCACCGGATGGATGATCGGCGCGGGATTGCAACGTGTCACGGCTGCGCCCGCCCAAACGCCCAGAAGGAGCCCGTCGCCGTTGTTGCTCCCGACGGGGAAATTTTCGAATTTATCGCAGCGCAGCACAGCGGGGCACCAGCGGCCAATCATCTGCTTATTATCGGTGATACCGCCGGTAGCCAGAATAACGCCTTTCCGGGCGTTGATTTTCTTATACCCCTCCGCGTCGCTGACGATGACGCCGGTGACGGCATTGCCTTCATTGACGAGCCGCTCCGCTTTTGTTTTGAACCGGAACGACGCGCCCTGCCGCTTTGCCGAATCGACGACCATATCGACAAAATAACGGGCGTTCCATTTGCCCTTTTGAAACGGGCTTTTGTCCGTGATATCAAAGATATGAGCGCTCTGGAACTGCTTGAATTTGTCCTCCAGCGCGTCCCAGTCGGCGCGGGCCGTCATTTCGTCGTTGAGGGTGACCTCCATGCCGTACCGGTGTGCCATATCGATATAGTAATCCAGCACCTCGCCGCTTTTCTCGACATATGTACGAATCAGCCAGTAGTTTGCCTGCTGCTGCCCCCACTCGTAAATGAGGCGGGCGGCCAGCGCCTTATCAATTTCGACGCCCATCGCCTTCTGCACTTTCGTGCCGACGGCGCCGATATCGATACCGTGGGCTGAGGAGGACGCGAACTTCTCGCAGACGATGACGGACGCGCCTGCGCCTGACGCCGCCTCCGCCGCCGTGCAGCCGGCAATGCCCGCGCCGATAACAACAATGTCGCAGGTTTCCTCTGAAACAATAGCTCCTATATCCTCCGGTTTTGTCAGCCACGGGTACGGTGCGCACAGTCCGCTCATCTGAACATCCTCCGTTTTATTATCGGTATCTATAATTTTACATCAATCACGTCATCAGGTCAACGATGAAGGCAAATCCGTATGTGTCAAGTAAACGTTGGCAAAAGTCACCGCATAGACATTTGTGCGGAACAAGCTTGCAGTCTTAATATGTTGTTCAAAGGAAAGGGTATAGCAATCCCTTGGCGTTCTGGGTTTTCGTGATG
>JAAYBH010000444.1 GCA_012718935.1 Clostridiales bacterium | reverse complement strand
CATAAGAGCGCCCGGTTCAACTTTCCAATCATCGCTATTGTACAAATGTAATAGTAAAATTTTTTGAATTTTTGTAAAATGCGCATATACAAATTAAAATTAAAGAACTATAATAAGATTGTTAAAATTTTAATGATGTAGCGGTAAAACATAAATAACGCATTGTTTCGATTAACGTGCAACTCATAAGCGGGCCGAACAGACACGTAATGGGGGAGAAGATCATATGGGTTACGAAGCATACAAGCTTGCCGCGAAATTTCAAAATCTCACAATGGCGGACATCGTAGGCGAGCTCAGGATAAACGGCGCCATACCCGTCGAAAGATTCGGCGGCACCGTCACGATGGAAATCCCGAAGAGTACGGGTGTGATCGAGCTGGTGCTGCGTGAAGGCAGCAGCGTCAACACACGGTTTTCACCCGGGGAAAAGGTCCTGCTCGGCGTTCGTTTTGCAAAGGTCAGCGACGTGCGCCTTGTAAACGACGTTATCACGCTTCTGAAAAAACTGGCGGCGAAATTTGATGTGATGTACGTGAGGGACGGCGAGACAGGCAGGAACCTGGACCTGAACGATACCGCCTGGCTGATGAAGGCCGTCACATACGCCAAATATGATTTCGAGTACTATTTCCCGGTCAAACGGACGCCGGTACGGTGCAGGGATGTTTTCTGCCTGTGCGGGAACGAGTTCCCTCAGAGTATTGCAGATCGATTGAGTTAATAACTTCTGACACAGAAAACCCCGCTTCGGCGGGGTTTTCTGCATATCAATATGTCGGACTGTCAGACTGTCGCCTCAGCGTCCGGTACTTCCAGGTTCGGATTAATGATGGACTTATTGCGCCATCTGCCTTTCCTGAAATAGATGATTGTTACGACCGCGCCGGCGACCATTGCGGCTAAAAGGGACCAGAAGATGGAATCCGGATTACCGGCGGGGTACGCAAGACTCCTGGTAAAGTAGGCGATGACATAGGCAAGGGGAACGCGCAGGACGACATTGACGCCGACGGAGATCCACATCGGCCCCATGCTGTCGCCGGCGCCGCGCATGACGCCGGAAAATACATTGTTGAAGACCATGGCTATATAGGCAAATGCCATGATACGGATAAAGCCCATACCCATATCAATAACAGCGGGCGTGTCGGTAAACAGGCTGAACATGCTCCGGCCGAACAGAAGCATCGCCGCGACCATAACGACTGTAAATACAAGGCACATGTAAAAAACCGTACGGGTGCCCTGCCGGACCCGCTCCATATTTCCGGCGCCGGTATTCTGGCCCGTATATGTGGACGCCGATATCGAGAAGGTATGGCTCGGCAGGACGGCGAAGCCGTCAATGCGCATCAGGGCTGTGATGGTCGTCGTCACGAGGAAGCCCATGCTGTTGACCAGCGACTGCACCAGCATGGTGGACAGGGACATGATCCCCATCTGCAGGCTTGTCGGGATGCCAAGTCGAACGATGTGGCCGACGATCCTCCGCTTCAGCAGGAGCATTTTCGGCTTGATTTTAACGATTGAGCGTATCCTCATTATCTTAATTAGACATAATACGGCCGAGATCGACTGGGATATGATAGTTGCCCATGCGGCGCCCGCAATTCCCATATGCAGCCCGGATACGAACCATATATCGAGGATCGTGTTGAGAATTACCGTCAGCAGGAGGATGAGCAGGGGGAAGACCGATTCCCCGAGACCGCGCAGTATGCCGGACAGCACATTGTAAAACCCGTTGCCGGCCGCACCGAGGAAAAGGATCATGAGATATGCTACCGCCATATCGTAGGTTTCGGGCGGCGTATTCATCAGGCGGAGCAGCGACCCGGTCAGCGGGGTCGCGACAGCCGTAATGACAACTGAGATGACCGCGATGAGCGTGATGGAATTGCCGATGGTGTCGCCCAGGTGATCGTAGTCCCTTGCCCCGAAATATTGTGCGACCATGACGGTGACGGCGGAGCCGACGGCCATGAAGAAAACAAGAAAAAGATGCTGGATCGGCGTGCTGACCCCGACAGCCGATAAAGCCGCGTCACCGATATATTCGCCCACGATAATGGCATCGACTGTAGAATACAGCATCTGTGCGATATTACCGATCAGCAGAGGAACTGAGAATTTAAGCAGGCACACGAAGGGTTTCCCCACAGTCATGTCCTGCGCGCCAAAAAGTGCGATGAATTTTTTAAGCATGAAAAGCTGTTCACCTCTGTTGCTGCGCTTATTGCGTAGCACGATACTTATTTTACCATCAGTGTATCATACGCGGGTCAACAATTCAACCTGCAGCATGCGGGCAGTTATATATAAAATCCGGCCGGCGCCGGGCCTGTTTTGAGTGATTGTGCTTATACACCGTTGCGTGAACCGGCTTCATATGGTATTCTGAAGTCATCAAATCATTGAGGAGGGTTATTATGGCATGTGAAACACGTTTTTATATCTGCAAGCACTGCGGCAACCTGGCGGGCTTGATCCTCTCGTCGGGCGCACCCATGGTCTGCTGCGGCGAGGAGATGACGGAGCTTGTGGCAAATACCGTCGACGCCAGCAGTGAAAAGCATGTGCCCGTTGTAACGGTCGAAGGCGACAAGATTACCGTTAACGTCGGCTCCGTACCGCACCCGATGCTCCCGGAGCATTACATCATGTGGGTCTATTTGCAGACGGAAAAGGGCGGCCAGCGCAAGTGCCTGAAGCCCGGCGAAGCCCCCAAAGCGGTATTCACGCTCATTGACGACAAGCCGGTGGCGGCCTTCGAATACTGCAATCTCCACGGCCTCTGGAAAGCGGAGATATAAACCAAAGCAAATATTGCACGGCGGGGGCTTGCCCCCGCCGCTTTCTTGAAAGAAGACGAAAGAACAGGGATCCTATACAGAATCCCTGTCTTTCCAAGCCAGTGTTTAGCTATCGAGAAATAATGTCTGTCTAAACTTCCTGCCTACTATGCGAGTATTACTGCCCGAATAAAGTTAGGCCATTTGACGCTGTTCAACTTAATCATCTCCCAGTTTTAACGACTAAAACCTGCTTGACGATATTCTTTTATGACACCGACCCCTCGGGATCAACTGAGGAAATCCGACGTGTCCGAGTATAGTATGATACAAAAACCTAGGATTATTCACTGGAATTATTAGTTTTTTTCGAGGCGGTCCTTCATCCGGACTGATGAAAATGGGTTTGAAATGTGCGGTGCGTTATGTTAAAGTTAAAGGTATAATTTACCGGAATACATAGATTTCAAACGCAATATATGTTATTGATCCATAAACGAAAGGACGAGTTGAATTATGGCATTTTTTGAGGATATCGGCAAGAAGGTATCGCAGACAAGCCAGGGCGCGATCAAGAAAACAAAGATAATGGCTGAAACGTCAAAAATCAACTCCCAGATATCTGCGGAGAAGAGGACAATCAGCGACAACTACAGCAAGCTCGGCGAGAAGTATTTCGAACTGTTTTGTGAAAATCCTGATGAGAACCTCGCTGTTTTCGTCACTGCCATTCAGGAAGCACAGCAGCGGATAACAGATTGCGAGGAGCAGATCAAAAAGCTCAAGGGTATTGAGTGCTGCCCGAACTGCGGTGCTGAGGTGCAGGACGGCGCCTTGTTCTGTACGGGCTGCGGCACGAAAATTGAAGCGCCTCCACCCCCGCCGGAGACACCGGCCCCCGATGCCGGGGTCTGTGCAGGCTGCGGATCAAAACTGTCTGACGGCGTGATTTTTTGCTCAACCTGCGGAAAAAGGGTCGACGGGCAGTGACAAGCGCTCAAAGGAACGGCATAGTCAAGGTCGAGTCGGCCGGTTACGAAAACATCGCGGAGTATAAAGTCAAAGGGAATAAGGTCACGCTAAAATTTGACGGCGATACGGAAACGGCTGAATTCGAAATCACGAAGGAAAAGGGTAAGGCGGTACTGATCCTGATTTTTGATGGCGACGAAATTAAACTCTATAAGAAATAATACGGCAAGAGGTATAAATGCGGAAAAACAGGAAAACCTATATGGCAGGGGAAGAAAAGAAACGCATCGGTCTGCTGCCGGCGGCAATATGCTTTCTGCTGCTGGCGGCTATCGGCTGTGTCACCGCTGTTTTCTTCCTGAACAGAATCGTCGTCAGCTCTTATGCTGACAGGATTGTGACAGAAACGGAAGCCCGGCGCTTGACGGACGTGGATTGCATCCTCGTCCTCGGCGCCGGCGTCTACGCGAACAAATATCCCAGTGCAATGCTGGAGGACAGGTTGTCCGAAGGCGTCAGCCTTTATAAGCTCGGCGTTTCAGACAGGCTGCTGATGACCGGGGACAATGGCAGAGTCGATTATAATGAAGTTAAAGTCATGAAGGATTATGCGGTCAAAGCCGGCGTGCCGTCGGAGCACGTTTTTCAGGACCACGCGGGTTTTTCGACGTATGAAAGCATGTACCGCGCACGTGATATCTTCGCCGCTGAAAAAATTGTCATCGTCACCCAGAACTATCATATGTACAGGGCGCTCTACATCGCCCGGTCGCTGGGCCTTGACGCTTATGGCGTCACCGCGGACCCGAGGGCGTACGCGGGGCAGACCATGCGCGAATGCCGGGAGATTCTGGCGCGGTCCAAGGATGTTATCACCTGCATTTTCAAACCGCTCCCGACCTTCCTGGGCGACGTCATACCTGTTAACGGAAATGGAAATGTCACGGACTGAAACCTGAAAGATATTGACTTAATGAGGCACACGCCTCTATTTTTTTGTCAAAAATGGATTCCTTATGAAAAAATTATCATTTTTTTCTAAAATATTCTCAATTTGTATCGATAAAAACAATGTGATGTCTCTTTAACACAAGCAACTAATGATTGTGAGGCCCGAGCCGTGCCGAAAGTGAAATCCGTGTTTATTTGTTTTGTCGCGTTCATCACCATGCTGGCAGGTATTTACATTTATTCTGTTGTCACACTCAGGCCCTTCATGGGCGGCGTCCTGTCGCCGGCCGCCGCTGCCGTGACGGGGTTTGTTTTTCTGTATTTGTTTTTGATTTCAGACCGGAAAAATTAT
>JAAYBH010000054.1 GCA_012718935.1 Clostridiales bacterium | reverse complement strand
TCCAGCACTATTACAATCCGGTATTTTATTCCATACGGGAATTATGATATAATCAACGGGCTCGGGTTGTTTATCATGCGCGTATTGATTTGAGGGAGTGGATTTTATGAAGCTCGTCAGCATCCTGTGCGCACTCCTCGTCGGAATTGTCCTGCCGGTGGGTGCGGGTATATGGCTGTCCGTCAGCAAGAAAGGTTACATGAAGCCTGTTCTCTTAGGCGCCGCTACCTTCGCCGTGTTCCAGATTTTCACGCGAATTCCGCTGCTGGCGGTGCTGCAGAAGACCATCTGGTTTATGATATTCGCCCAGACGCAGCCCTTGCTGCTGGCGCTTATTGCGGGCGCGTCAGCCGCCCTGTTTGAGGAGGGCGGGCGGTGGCTCGTCATGACGCTCTTCATGAAAAACAAAAGACGCCTGAATGACGGCCTTGCCTTCGGCGTCGGCCACGGCGGCATTGAGGCTGTCTACGTTCTGGGAATCGGCGCCGTCGTATTGCTGCTCGATCAGACGCTTCCCTTCACGCCGGCAAACTTCCTATGGGGGAGCTTTGAGCGTGTCTGCACGATGATCCTGCATATCGCCTGGTCGGTGATGGTTCTCAAAAGCGTCGCACTTAAAAAAACGCTGTGGCTGCTTCTGGCCTTTATTCTTCATACCGTTATTGACATGGCTGCCGTTCTGATGTCCCAGGCGGGTGCGTCCGCTCTCGTAATGGAAGCCGTGGTCGGCGTCTTTGCTCTGGCGCATCTGGCTTACATTATCGTTGCATTCAAAAAGTATAAAGGAGCTGAAATCCGATGAAAAGACTGAGAAAATTTATCCTTGTCATCCTTGCCGCCGTCCTCACCCTGACCATGGCCGCCTGTGCCGCAAAATCCGCGTTTGAGTTTGACAAGGACGCCGCCGTCCAGCGCGCCGGGGAGATCATCGATATTGTCAACACGAAGGATTACGAGGCAATTTACAATGCCTTCGGCGAAGAAACGAGGAAGCTGACAACCGTCGATGGCATCAAAGCTTCCTTCGAGCCGGTCTATGACATCACGGGGACCTTTATTGAAATCAAAAGCACCGAGGCCCTCGGCCTCATCGCAAAGGACGGAAAGGAATACATCAACGTCTACGTAAAAGCTGCATACGAGAAAGGCACGTTTATTAACACCGTCTCCTTCGATCCCGACCTGAACCTCCAGGGCTTCTTCACGAAATAGGATCACCGCGGCGCATCATGAAGATTCTCTCCACAGATGAGAACCCATACTCCCTGTAAAGGCCATGAGCATCGCTCGTCACCAGGAGCCCTGTGACGGACCTGAATTTCTCGCTGTCCATGATACACTCCAGCAGCATTTTTCCCAGTCCCCGGCCTCTGTGTCTGCGCACAGACCGCCGCGTTGACCTTGCCCACGCCTGAGACGGCGACGACAACGTTTGAGCCGTAAAGGACGCCGGTATAAAATATCATACCGCTGAGCTTTCTTCTTCGCAGCGCGCCATCATGTCAATCAGCAGTTATACTTCAACCGCCATTGCCCCGATAATACCAATCATGCTGTCACCCTATCATTACTATTACGGCGTTATCGCCTGTCAATAAAAAAGACACGGCGTGTAAAGCCATGTCTTCAAGTTGTTTCGATTCTTATTTGTTTTTGTTTTCTTTCATTTCCTTCATGTAGTAGCCCAGCGTCATGAGGCTGTCGCTCAAATGGATATTCTCCACGGCAACGTCGTCGGGGACGGCCAGCTTCACGGAGGTGAAGTTCCAGATGCCCTTGATACCCAGGCCGGTGACGATATCGGCAACCTCCTTGGCGTAGGTGCGCGGGACTGCAATGACGGCGATATCCACCTGGTTTGACCCGACAAACTCGGCTATTTTATTGACGTGCATGATCTCCACATCCCTGATCTTTTCGCCGATCAGATGGGGGTTAATATCAAATACGCCGATAACGCTGTAGCCGTCCTTTTCAAAAGCCGAATGGCGCGCCAGAGCCTGCCCCAGATGGCCTGCGCCGATGATAATCATCGTTCGCACCAGATCAAGGCCGAGGATGCTGCCGATCTCGGCGCGCAGCTGGTCCACATCGTAACCGTAGCCCTGCAGGCCGAAGCTTCCGAAATTAAAGAAATCCTGCCGTACCTGGCTGGATGTGATCCCCATTTTTTTACCCAAATCCGTCGATGATACCCTGCTGATGCCCATCTGATGCAAATTCGTGAGGAACCGATAATACACCGGCAGTCGCTTGATGACGATGTCAGGTATCTTTTTTTCCTGTTCCATAGCAAACTCCTCAGCAATCGAATGCATTATTGAAAAACATAACATACATAAAGCCGCTTTGTCAAATTCAATATGCGAATTGCTGGAAGTTTCCGCCCACATTATTTTGTCTGCAGTGACAAAACCAACAGAATACGATGCAAAGCTATGACACACGCCTCTTATACGCCCGCATGGCGAAGATATACGCTGCAACCATAATGCCGACGCACCACGCAAGAGCGGACGCACATCATTACCGACCGGCTCGGAGCTCAGGAGCGCTCGCACCGTTGTGACTATTGATGACATGGGCTGATGAAGATACTCAACAAAATCGTCGAGGATACCAAGTTGAAATACAGAGTCAGCGGACGTGATATGGTCGGCGCAGCCGACACCGAAAACGACACCGACAACGACGCCGATTACGCCTCCGGTAATATCGACGGCCCTGAAGAGCAATAAATACATAAATGGCAAAAAATTAGGGCGGGATTTTACCCGCCCTTGATTTGTTTTGTCATGACCGCGTCTTGTCGTCCCCGGATTTTTTCCGGCTGCCGGTCTGCTTTTTATTGCTGTTGCTCTCCCCGTCCAGATTGCTCTGCGCTAATGTGGGCCCGCCGCGGGCTTTTTTCTTTCGCACATCCTTCGGGTCCAGCTGGCTGTCCTTCGGCATGCTATCACCTCTTGGGTAGTATTGTCGGCAGCTAATTGGATTATTGAAACAATATCTCAAATAAATCAGGATAACCCTGCTTACCTGCGAATAAATGAGACACGGAGCCAATAACCTTCACAGCAAAGTAAAACAGGGAAGCGGCTAAATGGCTTGCAGGCTTACTACCCCCTCAGATCCTTCATAGACGGACGGCTGGTAAGGAAGATCCAGGCGGCGCCGCAGAGAAGGCTGATGATGATGTTCAGGGCGCCTACGACAAAGACGAGGTCACCCAGGTTCAGGGATGCAAACGTCATACCGGCGCAGCCGGCGATGGAGCTGAAAGCCATCATGATGGCGGAGGCGGAACCTGAATCCCCTCCCGGTATCTGCGACAGCATGAGGTATCTGCTGGGCGGCGCGACAAAGCTGCCCATGATGGTCGCCGGCAGGAGCGACACCAAAAATGCCCAGGGTCCGAGCCGCCCGACGGTGCAGATGAGGATGCCGGCGACGATGGTGATGATGAAAGACGCATTCACAAGCGTAAAGCGCGACAGCTTTGTCGATAATTTGATATAAAGGATCGGACCGACAAACATCATAGCCGCATTGAACGAGAACAAATAGCTGTACATCTGTTCCGAAAGCCCGAAAATATCCTGATAAATATAAGCGGAAACCGATATGTACGCCATAAAGGTGACGCTCGACGCGGAGAATATCACTAAAAGCGCCGTAAACCTCTTATCCCGCAACACGACAAAGAGCCGCCCCATTGTTTTGAGGATGTTGCCGCTGCCCTTTTGCTGAATCGTCTCGGTGAACATGATCGTGATGACGACGACGACGACACCGATGATCGCCTGGGTATAAAAGGCGCCCCGCCAGTCCGTCAGCTTTAAAAGCAGCGCGCCGAGCATCGGCGCGACGACGGGTGTGATAACCGAAATCGTCTGGATAGTGGCGATTTTCTTTTCCAAGCTTCTGCCCGTATAGACGTCCTTGATGATGGCCGTTGAGGTCGCCGCCGCGGCGCCCGCGCCGATGGCCTGCAGCACGCGGCATACAATCAGCATGTAGACCGATGTCGATACGGCGCACAGAAGACTCGCGGCGGTATATCCGATGAGTCCGATGAGCAGAATCGGCCTGCGCCCGTATTTGTCGGACAGAGGCCCCCAGACCAGCGACGCAACACTGTAAAAGAGGAAAAACAGGATGATGGTGAGGTTCGTCAGCACGCCCGGAACATTGAAGTACTTTGTCATGGTCGGCAGCGCCGGCAGGTAGAGGTCGGTTGACAGCGGTACAAAAGCGCTGAGCAGCACAAGGAAAAATAACAGACCTTTGCCGCCGAGAATCTTCTGCCCGGTATCACGTTGCGCGGAAGCTTGCTTCATCTTATATCTCCATTTTCATTTAAATACATAAATATGATATCATGGTCACGCTCATAAAAACCCCAGACGCCAATTGTTAACGTCTGGGTTTTGTCATTTGCACAGCGGTATTATATCACACGTTTTCTTTGAAGGCAACGGCGCAAATAACGTCGCTTTCCTCCGTGTACGCGTCACCGGCGGCGCTACTGAAAAAATCGGCGTCAGCAAAACCCGCGGCCGAAAAATCCGCCAGCAACTCCTCTTTTGAGAATCTGTGGTTCCAGATGTTATAGCATCTGGTGTCGTCTTCATCGACGATGACGTACCTGTCGGCATATGTGCCGGTTTCGTCGTAACGCAGGAAGGCGTGCAGGCAGGCGTAAGGCTTTTCGCTCCAGAAGCCGCCGTCCTCATAACTCCAGCGCGTCGATTCGGGCCGGTCCTCATACAGTCTTAAGGAACACACATCCGTTATGAACCGCCCGTCCGGCTTAAGGGTTTTATGGATTTTTCGCAGCAGCGCCGCTCTGTCAAGAGGACTGAGTACCCCGAAATCACAGTAGATGAGCGTCACAATATCGAACGCGCCGTCATAATCGATGCCCCGGTAATCGCCCTGGATATAGTCGATGCAGCTGCCCTTACGCGCCGTATGTTCCCGGGCATATGCGAGGGAACGGCGGGAGATGTCGATGCCGGTGACATCAAACCCCTCTTCAGCGAACAGCTCCGCATAAATCCCCGGCCCGCACCCCAGGTCAAGGAGCCTTGGCTGGTTTATGCCGGACGCGAAGCCGGCAATCCATCCGGCGGACCGGCTGACAAAATCCGGCTTTCTCGTCGCAGCCTCAATCTCCGGGTCCAGATGCGCCGCCAGCATCCCCTTTGAGATGTGGTCGTCGTCCCAGAATGCGTATGCGCTTGGCTCATAGGCTGCCGGCCTGTGCTTTAAAGCGGTTAATATATTGTTATTCATAATTAATCTCCTATTTGATAATGATGACGACTGTTATATCAGCAGACAGGCAAAAAAAACACCGCGGATCGTTCTGCGGCGTCAGCGAGGTTTCCTGAGCGCGGAACATGAGGGAAACATAATCGTATAAAAACAAAGCCGCATGGATAAACAGGATGTCATCCGGCTGGTTCTTATATCGAATTATGCTTCAATTCATTTCCGCTGCATACTTACACCGATGAAAAGCCGGTGTCAGGTATGCCGGATATCAGCACCCCGTTATTTTAATTCGCCCGTCCGCGGGCATTACAGTCGTCACGGGAGCATTATATGGCAGCGCTTGGCAACTGTCAATATATGAGAGTGTTGTTCCCGCAAAGCGGCGCGTGTACCAAGAATAACAGCAAAAAAGCATCCCAAACAGTGACGTGCTTTTTGTATTTTATATAAATTCGGGACGCCAGTTTTTGGGTTTTATACAAAAATCCATTTAAATCTGAATCATTATGTCCTTATTCGTCTTTATATGGTATTATTATTCGAATGTACAGCAATAAAAGGAGAGGGTAATCAAATGAGTGCTTCGTTGCAGACACTGATCACCATGGCACTGTATATGGTGGTAATGATCCTTATCGGCGTCTACTTTACAAAATTCGCAAACGCGGATACGGAAAACTTCTTTATCGGCGGGCGGAAGCTCGGCCCCTGGATTGCGGCGATGAGTGCCGAGGCCTCCGACATGAGCGGCTGGCTCCTGATGGGTCTGCCCGGCGTCGCGTACTGGTTCGGCCTGGCCGACGCGACCTGGACGGCAATCGGCCTTGCCATCGGCACGTATCTCAACTGGCTTATTGTCTCAAAACGGCTTCGGAATTATTCCGTCCAGGCCGGCAACGCCATCACCATCCCCGAGTTCATCAGCAATCGTTTCAAGGAGAATAAAAAGATCATCCTGACGATCAGCGCGCTGTTTATCCTCGTTTTCTTCGCCGTTTACACAGGGAGCTGCTTCGTCACCTTCGGAAAGCTCTTCAACCAGCTCTTCGGGCTTGATTACAGGCTGATGATGCTCATCGGCGCCGTCTTCGTTCTGATTTATACGTTTCTCGGCGGCTTCATGGCGGAGAGCACGACGGATTTCGTCCAGGGCATCGTCATGTTTTTTGCCCTTGTGGTCGTGCTGATCGTCGGCGTTTCCG
This sequence comes from Clostridiales bacterium, assembly GCA_012718935.1. Classification (GTDB taxonomy): domain Bacteria; phylum Bacillota; class Clostridia; order Oscillospirales; family Oscillospiraceae; genus Sporobacter. Next base: position 918 of record JAAYBH010000054.1, on the reverse strand, counting down.
CAGCAGGCGGCGTCGGCGCCGTTGTGGATAACGCGCGGAGCATTCCCGGTTTCTTTGAATTCTTCGCTGTCGCACAGCCAACCCTTGACGCCGGCGGCGCCCAGCAAGTCGCCAACGGGGCGCCGGTCTTCGGCGAGGCCGGCAAATACGGATTTCTTACGATTGTATCAACATTGGCATGGGGCCTCGGTTACTTCGGCATGCCGCAGGTTCTCCTGCGCTTCATGGGGATCAGGAAATCCAGCGAGCTTAAAAAATCCCGCCGCATCGCCATCGTATGGGTCCTCATCGCCATGGGTGCCGCGGTATTGATCGGCATCGTCGGGCGCGCGGCTTATCCGACGGCACTGACGACGGCGACGGCTGCGGAAAACATTTTTATTCACATCTCGCAGACACTGATGCACCCGCTGGTGGCCGGCATCATGATGGCCGGTATCCTGGCGGCGACGATGAGCTCGTCCGACTCGTATCTGCTGATCGCCGCCTCGGCGTTTGCCCGGAATATTTTCCAGGGCGTCATCAAAAAGGACGCCAGCGACAAGCTGATCATGCAGATCAGCCGGATTACCCTGCTGGCTGTCGCTCTTATCGGCATCATCATCGCGCTGGACGAAAACAGCATCATCTTCAAGGTCGTCAGCTTTGCGTGGGCCGGCTTCGGCGCAACCTTCGGCCCGATCATCCTCTTCAGCCTGTTCTGGAAACGCACGACCCGCGCCGGCGCTATCGCCGGAATCCTCGGCGGCGGCGGCATGGTGTTCCTCTGGAAGCTCGTTATCCGCCCCGCAGGCGGCGTTCTGGGCATTTACGAGCTGCTGCCGGCCTTTATCTTCTCCTGCCTCCTGATTGTCATTGTGTCCCTGCTGACCAAAAAACCTTCACAGGAAATTCAGGATGAGTTTGAGGCTGTCAAGG
>JAAYBH010000443.1 GCA_012718935.1 Clostridiales bacterium | reverse complement strand
CATATGGTGTCCGCCATATCAAAAATATGAAAGAAGGAAGAAAATGAAAAACCTGAAAAGAGTGCTTACCCTCGCTTTGGTCTTTATCATGATGGCAACCCTTTTAACAGCCTGCACCGGCAATACGACGCAGACAAGCCCTGCTGCAAGCCCGAGCGCGGCTGCGCCCGAGACAAGCGAAGCCCCGGCGCTGCCGACGACAGAAATGAGTGATGTCGGCGTGAGCAAGCTGGGTAACGGCAAGGACATCACCAAGGAAGAAATCAACATTGCTTACATACCGATCTCCACAGCCGGCCCGATAAACCAGCCCATCGAACTTGCGTTCGCAGACTGCCTGTTGATTTATCCCAATATCAAGGTCACTTCCTTCGACCCTCAGTATGACCCCAACAAGCAGAACTCCATGATCATTGAGGCTATTACCGGCGGATATGACGCCATCATCACCGGTATCATGGACCCCGCTGCCAGCGCTGACGCCGTCACTCAGGCCGAGCAGGCCGGTATCCCGGTCATCACCATGGACTCCGGCACACAGGGACTGCATACCTTCCATCTCCAGGGCACTGACTACGGCTCCGGTTTACTAGCGGCTGAAATCGTCGCCAAGGAGCTCAATAACGAAGGCAACTATATTGTCCTTGACGTCCCTGCCGAGCAGAAAGCAGTCGGCAGAATGGGAACCGCCTTCATAGACTATATGAATACCAACACAAAATGTGTGATGCTTGATGACACCAGCATTGCCGGATACTCCCAGGAAAACGCCCGTATCGCCATGGCGGATCACCTGACGAAATACAGCCCCGGGGAAATCCAGGCTGTCTACTGCGCCACTGATGACCTCGCAGCCGGCGCGCTGCAGGCCATTGAAGCCGCAGGCCGCGACCAGGAAGGCATCCTCATATACGGCAACGTCGGCTCTCTGCCCGTCTTCCAGGCCATCAAGGAAGGCAAAATTTTCGGTACGAACTTCTCCGATACGTATACGCGCGTCTACATGTTATTCCATATGGCGCTTTACTTCATCCAGACAGGCACTACGTCGATCACCGCCGGTTATGAAAGTACTCCGGCCATGTATGACACACTGATACCGGTCAACAAGGATAATGTCGACTATTTCATGGAGGTCAGCCGCTATCCGTATTTGATGGGCCAGTAAGTAGTCCACACACGTAATAAAACCTCATTTTACGGGGTCATGCCTTACGGCACTGACCCCGTAAAAAGTATAATAAGTACTCAAAGAGACTCCTTTGAAGGTGGAGGTTCAACCATAGAATGAACACAAAAACTATACGGATACTCATATCGCTGGCGCTTGTTCTGATGCTCGCCGCCATCTTTACTTTTACGACAGATTCATTTCTGAACCCCAGAAATATTGTTGAATTGCTCAGGGAATCATCCATGGTGGGCATTGTGGCGCTTGGCGTTGCCTTTGTTATAATCGGAGGCGGCATTGATCTGTCCACAGGCGGAATTGTTACGCTGTGCGGCCTTGCCTGCGCGCGGCTGGCGTTTATCCCCGGTATGCCCGGCATCGTCGTTATGCTGGGCGGCATTCTCACGGGTGTCCTGTGCGGGGCAATAAATGCCTTCCTGGTGACGAAGGTTCACCTCACGGAATTTGTCGGTACGCTGGCCTCCGGCTTTGTCTATACGGGCCTTGCGATGCTGATTGCCTTCAGGAAGAACGGCATTATCGAATCCAAAATTATCACCAATGCCAGCTTTACGTTTTTAGGCGGAAAAATAGCGGGCATTTATAACATCTTTGTGGTCTGGGTCATTCTGGCCATACTTATAACAATCATTCTGACAAAGACAAAATTTGGCCTGCATACACACGCGCTGGGCTCAAACCCCAAGTCGGCGATGATGTCCGGCGTAAACAACAGTTTTATCAAAGCTATGGGATTTGTCATCTGCGGCGCCTGCGCCGGAGTATCGGCATCCTTTGTCGTTGCAAAAAATGCGGCGGCTCCCGTAACGATGGGCGCTGATATTGCTTTCCAGGCGATTGCCGCATGCGTTGTGGGCGGCATCGCAATGGGCGGCGGCCGCGGCAGTGCGATTGGCGCTTTCCTGGGCGGCATTTTCATGCAGCTTATCTTAAACGGTATCTATAAATATAAGCTGACAACCGCATACCAGTGGATTCTTTTAGGTGCGATCATCATTTTGGCAACCGCTTTTGATGCCCAGTTTAACAAGATTAAGTTCGGTCGGGGGAAAGCGCAGTCTGTCGTGGTGAAGGAGGCGGATGCTTAAATGGATGAAAACATTTTGTTGCAGTGCAGAGGCATCTGCAAGCAATTTAACGGTATTCCGGTACTGAAAAATGTGGATCTCGATGTCAGACGCGGTGAGGTTCATGCCTTGATGGGTGAAAACGGCGCGGGAAAATCCACAATTATTAAAATTATTACCGGCGTCTACACCATGGATGAAGGTCAGATTTATATCGACGGAGAACCGGTGAATATTACCTGCCGGCAGGATGCCCGATGCAGCGGAATTTCCGTCATATATCAGGAACTGAGTCTGTTTCCTGCATTGGATGTCACGGAGAATATTTTCATCGGTCAGGAACTCAGCCGTTATGGTTTTACCCGAAAAAAGGAGATGCGTAAGCGCGTTCAGGAGCTTATTGATAAGTACGAATTTGACCTGGATCCCGCGGCCATTGTCGACTCTCTGAGTATGGCTCAGCGTCAGATGGTTGAGATTTTAAAGGCGTTGTCTATGGACGCGAAGCTTATTATTATGGACGAGCCGACGGCCTCGCTCTCCGCCTCGGAGTCTGAAAAGCTGTTCGAGACGATCGACAGACTGCGTAAAAAAGGTTCCAGTATCCTATACATCTCACACAGACTGGAGGAAGTATACAGATTGTCGGATCGGCTCACCGTCATGAGGGACGGCGAGAATGTCGGCGTTTTGACAAAGGCCGAGATATCGCCCCAAAAGGTGACGACTCTGATGATAGGCCATGAGATAACAGAGGATAAAAACCGGGAGCGGAGGAGCCGGTATGAGGAGAACTGCCTGGAGGTTACCGGCCTCGCCTATAAAGACATTCTGACGGATGTCAGCTTCAAGGCATACGGCGGTGAAATACTCGGGATTGGCGGTCTTGTGGGTTCCGGCCGGACGGAGCTGATCAAGTGCATTTACGGGGCTGTTAAGCCGGATAAGGGTACTGTGACGCTCAATGAAAAGCCGGTAGGCCGCTCCGTCGCAAAAAACATCAGAGCCGGTTTTGGCCTTGTCCCGGAGGACAGGCGGAACGAGGGATTTATACCTCTCCTGTCAATTGAAAAAAACCTTACGATTTCCAGCTACGACAAGCTGGCTAAATTCGGCATAGTCAGCAGGAAGAAGGAAATCGATTTTGCCGAGGAAGCAATAAAAGGCTATGACATCCGCCCTGCAATGCGGAGTTTGCCCGTGGGAAATCTCTCCGGCGGCAACCAGCAGAAGGTTGTTCTTGGCCGGTGGCTGTCACGCATGCCGAAGGTGCTGCTTCTGGACGAGCCCACGGCCGGCGTCGATGTGGGTGTCAAGCATGAGCTGTACCATATGATGCGGGCTCTTGCAATCTCAGGTTCTATCGTTATTATGGTCTCATCGGACCTGGAGGAGCTCACGCGCATCTCGGACCGCATCCTTGTTATGCAGGACGGCCGGTTCTTTGAGGAATTTTCACACGAAATGGCGACGCAGTCCGCAGTATTACTTGCCGCGTCAGGGGTACACACCGAGGAGGGCACTGCGTTATGAAGAAAGTTATGAATTTTCTCGGTAATCAGTGGGGTCAGCGGTTGACGATTATCGCCCTGATCATGATTGTTATGGCGATTTTCGAGCAGAGCTTTTTCAAACCGTCCAACGCCACTAACATCCTGTTGGCGATCTCCCTATACGGCATTATGGCCTGCGGTATGCTCTTTGTCGTGCTTATAGGCGGCATGGACCTGTCCATGGGGTCTATGGCGGCACTGGCGGCGGTGCTGATGTCCAAAAGCGCCTATGCCAGCGGCTTCACCACGGCCGGTTTTTTCACCGGTGTCCTGATTGCTCTCGCCGCCTGTATCGTTGTGGGCATCGTACACGGCATCCTGGTCACGTACTTTTCCATCCCGGCCTTTGTCGTTACGCTGGCGACGAAATATCTCATCTACGGTCTTGTCTTGCTTGTAACCAGCGGCCGCTATGTGCAGATTCTCGGCAAGGGCATCATTCAGCAGCTGGGGAACGGCAGGCTCTTCGGCACGATACCGATGCCGGTGGTCATCTTCATTATATATGCCTTTGTCTGTACATTTATCCTGAGTAAGACGGTCTTCGGAAGAAGGCTCTACGCCACTGGCGGCAACCCTGTCGCGTCTCAGCTGGTGGGCATTAAAACAAAATCCACAACTATTGTTTCCTTCATTATCTGCAGCATATCAGCCGGAATCGGCGGCATCATCCTGGCTTCCCAGAATATGCTCGCCGGGCCGACGACAGCCAACGGCTATGAGGGCAACGTTATGACCGCCATGGTCGTGGGTGGGCTCAATCTGGCCGGCGGTGAGGGCGGCACGGCGGGTGCCATATTCGGTGCGCTGCTGGTGGGCATTATCAACAACATGCTCAATCTGCTGGGCGTACCGTCCGACTACACCACCTTCGTCCAGGGAGTTATCATCATCGTGGCGCTCTCCCTTAACATGTACACCAGCCGCAGAAGCCAGGGCCTTCTGCGGGTCAGGCAGAGGAAGACAAACGCAAAGGTCCCAATGACGAAATAAGCGTCAGGAATGCAAAGCAGCAGCGGGGGCGGATATTGATTCCGCCCCTGCTCTCAGGCGAAGCTGAAGCCGTGTGATATATGTAGGGCAAGAGCTCTGCTCTTGCCCTACATTGTTCATGTGATATAATGATCACATTCAGGAGGCAGATT
>JAAYBH010000442.1 GCA_012718935.1 Clostridiales bacterium | reverse complement strand
CATATCCGTTATTTTCCCGGACGTCATATCGGTTCGAAACTCACCGTTTTTTTGTCCCTGCGCCACAACGGATTCGATCATGCGGAAGGTGGGCCGCTGTTCGCCGTAATCGTCCAGGTCGGTGGGCTTGCAAACGGAGATCAGCTTTGCCTGCTCAAGGCCGCTGTTCAGTATGTGCCGGGCAAATCCCAGACAGATGATCCGAAGGTTTTCAAAGGCGCTTTCATTTGTCAGCAGGGGTAATACTTGTTCTTCCATAAAGCTGTCGATGAGCTCCATCAGACCGCAGACCAGGTCGGATTTTTCTTTGAAATAATGATAGAAGCTGCCGACAGAGATTCCGGTTCCCTCACAGATATCTCTGATACTCAGTTCGACGAACGGTGTCTTTTCAGTCAGCTTCATCACATTTTCAAGGATTTCGGAACGCCGTTTGATTTGTTTTTGACGTATCTTCGACATTTTATCACCTCAAAGACGAATTAAGCCGGATTAAGTCAATAATAACCAAGGAATTGGAAAAAGTAAAGAGAGATTGGTAAACCGCCTAAAAAATGCACATTATGTTGTATAATACAAAACGATATGGTGAGAATCCGTAAAAAAATACAAAGCATTTCTGGGTTCGATGAAGTATAATGCGATTGTAACATTTGCTAATGATTGCAGTACAATAGGCAGCCATTTTGTTGAGAATGGTAGAAACAATCGCATAATTTGTGTATTTTATCCAGGATATGAGGATGTGGATGGTTTCATATGGTGTCCGCCATATCAAAAATATGAAAGAAGGAAGAAAATGAAAAACCTGAAAAGAGTGCTTACCCTCGCTTTGGTCTTTATCATGATGGCAGCCCTTTTAACAGCCTGCACCGGTAATACGACGCAGACAAGCCCTGCTGCAAGCCCGAGCGCGGCTGCGCCCGAGACAAGCGAAGCCCCGGCGATGCCGACGACTGAAATGAGCGAAGTCGGAACGAGCAAACTCGGCAACGGAAAGGACATAACCAAGGAAGAAATCAACATTGCTTACATACCGATATCCACAGCCGGGCAGGTCAACCAGGTCATTGACCTTCTGTTCAATGATGTTACGCTTATTTACCCCAATGTCAAAATCACGCCTTTTGACCCACAGTACGATCCTAACAGACAAAACTCAATGATCGTTGAGGCAGTTACCGGCGGATATGATGCCATCATCGCCCTGATCATGGACCCTGCGGCCAGTGCTGACGCTGTCACGCAGGCAGAGCAGGCCGGCATCCCGGTCATCACCATCGACTGCGGCACAACGGCAGTGCATACCTTCCATCTCCAGGGCACCGACTACGGTACCGGTTTGCTGGCAGCCGAAGTCGTCGCCAAGGAGCTCAATAACGAAGGTAACTATATTGTCCTCGATGTGCCTGCTGAGCAGAAAGCTGTCGGCCGTATGGGCACCGCCTTTATCGACTACATGAACGCCAACACAAAGTGCGTCATGCTTGAGGATACCAGTATCGCCGCGTGGTCTCAGGAGAACGCCCGCATTGCCATGGCGGATCACCTGACAAAATACGGCCCCGGAGAGATTCAGGCTGTTTACTGCGCCTCCGATGATCTTGCAGGCGGTGCGCTTCAGGCCATCGAGGCCGCAGGCCGCGACAAGGAAGGCATCATTCTCTATGGCAACTGCGGCTATCTGCCCGTCCTCCAGGCTATCAAAGAAGGCAGAATGTTCGGCACGAACTTTACCGACACATATGCACGTTATTATACGGCATTCCACATGGCGCTGTACTTCATCCAGACAGGTACGACGTCAGTGAGCGCAGGCTATACAGCAACTCCGGCCATGTACGACACGCTCATACCGGTCAACAAGGACAATGTCGACTATTTCATAGAGGTCAGCCGCTTCACCCATCTTATGGGTTAGAGCAGCGTATTATCAACAAAAGTAAAAAACCTCTTATTACGGGGCCATGCCTTTCGGCAATGACCCCGTAATAAGTATAAACAGTATTCAAAGAGACTCCTTTGAAGGTGGAGGTTCAACCACAGAATGAACACAAAAATCATACGCATACTCATTTCGCTGGGGCTCGTTTTGATTCTCGCCGTTATCTTTACATTTACGACAGATTCATTCCTGCACGCCAGAAATATTACCGAGCTGCTTAGGGAATCGTCGATGGTCGGCATCGTAGCGCTTGGTGTGTCCTTTGTCATTATCGGCGGCGGCATCGACCTGTCGACGGGCGGGATCGTCGCACTTTGCGGCCTCGTTTGCGCGCGTCTGTCGTTTATACCGGGAATTCCCGGTATCGTTGTCCTCCTCGGCGGCGTCCTGACCGGTGCTATCTGCGGAGCGATCAATGCTTTTTTGGTGACACGCGTGCATCTCACCGAATTTGTCGGGACGCTGGCCTCCGGGTTTGTTTTCTCCGGCCTTGCAATGCTCATTGCCTTCAGAAAGGGCGGTATTATCCAATCAAAGGTAATCACCAATGCCAGCTTTACGTTTTTAGGCGGAAAAATTGCCGGTATTTATAATATTTTCGTCGTCTGGGTCGTTTTGATGATTGTAATGATGCTCATTCTGACAAGGACGAAATTCGGGCTTCACACGTACGCCCAGGGTTCAAACGCCAAATCGGCGTTGATGTCCGGGGTCAACAACATTTCTGTTAAGAGCATGGGCTTCATTATCTGCGGCGCATGCGCCGGTATCGCGGCTTCCTTCGTCGCCGCAAAGAATGCTGCGGGTACGGTCACGATGGGCAACGATGTGGCGTTTCAGGCGATCGCTGCCTGTGTTGTCGGCGGCATCGTCCTGGGCGGCGGGCGCGGAAACGCGTTGGGTGCTTTTCTAGGCGGCCTTTTCATGCAGCTTATCCTGAACGGTATCTATAAGTACAAGCTGTCGACGGCGTTCCAATGGATACTGCTGGGCGCCATTATCGTGCTGGCAACAGCCTTTGATGCGCAGTTCAACAAGCTGTCCTTCGGCCGTAAAAAGAACCGGGCCGCAGCAGTAAAGGAGGCCGGGAATTAGATGGTAGAGAATACGCTGCTGCAGTGCAGGGGCATCTGCAAACAGTTCAACGGCATCCCGGTCCTGAAAAATGTCGATCTCGACATCATGCCCGGCGAAGTCCACGCCCTGATGGGTGAAAACGGCGCGGGAAAATCGACGATCATCAAAATCATCACCGGTGTCTACAACATGGATGAAGGTCAGATATATATCGAAGGGAAGCCCGTAACGATCACCTGCCGGCAGGATGCCCGGTGCAGCGGAATTTCCGTCATTTATCAGGAGCTGAGTTTGTTCCCGGCACTGGACGTCACAGAGAATATCTTTATCGGGCAGGAGATCAGCCGTTACGGGTTTACCCGTAAAAATGAGATGCGTAAAAGAGTCCGGGAACTCATCGCCAAGTATGGGTTTGAGCTCGACCCGACGGCCCTCGTCGGTTCCATGGGGATGGCCCAGCGTCAGATGGTTGAAATTTTGAAAGCACTGTCCATGGACGCCAAGCTCATTATTATGGATGAGCCGACGGCCTCGCTCTCCGCTTCGGAAACAGACAAGCTTTTCGAGACGATCAACGGCCTGCGTCAGAAGGGTACAAGCATCCTTTACATCTCACACCGTCTGGAGGAAATCTACAGACTGGCGGACCGGCTCACCGTCATGCGCGACGGAGAAAATGTCGGCGTTCTGGAAAAGGAAGAGATCACGCCTCAAAAGGTGACGACGATGATGATCGGCCATGAGATCAGGGAGGATAAGAGCAGGGAACAGCGGCGCCGGTTTGAGGAGAACTGCTTGGAGGTCAAAAACCTCGCGTATAAAGACATTCTGAAGGACGTCAGCTTCAAGGCTTACGGCGGCGAGATTCTCGGGATCGGCGGTCTCGTCGGCTCAGGGCGTACCGAGCTCATCCGGTGCATTTACGGCGCTGAGAAGCCGTCAAACGGTGAAATAACTTTAAACGGGAAACGCGTCAGCCGGTCTGTCGGAAAAAACATCAGAGCCGGTTTCGGCCTTGTCCCGGAGGACAGGCGCAACGAGGGGTTCGTCCCCCTCCTGTCCATTGAAAAAAATCTGACCATATCAAGCTACGACAAGCTGGCAAAATTCGGCGTTGTCAATAAGAAAAAAGAAACAGAATATGCTGAGGAGGCCATCAAAAGCTACGACATCAGGCCTCCGATGAAGCAGCTCCCGGTTGGGAATCTCTCCGGCGGCAACCAGCAGAAGGTTGTCCTGGGCCGGTGGCTGTCGCGCAAACCAACCGTACTGTTGCTGGACGAGCCCACAGCCGGCGTCGACGTCGGCGTCAAGCACGAGCTGTACCATATGATGAGGGCTCTTGCGATTTCAGGTTCCATCGTCATTATGGTCTCTTCGGACCTTGAGGAGCTGACGCGTGTCTCCGACCGAATCCTTGTCATGCAAGGCGGGCGGTTCTTTGAGGAATTCACACACGACAAGGCAACTCAGTCCGCCGTTCTGCTGGCCGCGTCAGGCGTGCACTCTGAAGCGGGCGTGCCCACTGAAGAGGGTACTCGTACCGGGGAGGGCGTCGCGTTATGAAAAAGATCACGAAATTTCTAGGCAATCCATGGGGTCAGCGGCTGACGATCCTCGTTCTTATCATGCTTGTCATGGCGGCTTTCGAGCAAAGCTTTTTCAAGCTGTCCAACTTCTCCAACATCCTGCTGGCAATTTCGCTTTACGGTATTATGGCCTGCGGTATGCTTTTCGTTGTTCTCGTCGGCGGTATGGACCTCTCCGTCGGTTCCATGGCGGCGCTGGCAGCGTCTCTCATGTCCATGAGTGCCCAGGCTGGCGGATACACCACGGGCAGCTTTTTTACAGGCGTGCTAATTGCCATCGCGGCCTGCATCGCCGTGGGAATCATCCACGGGATCCTGGTGACGTACTTTTCCATCCCCGCGTTCGTCGTGACGCTGGCGACGAAGTATCTCATCTACGGTTTTGTCCTGCTGGTCACCAGCGGCCGCTATGTGCAGATAATCGGAAAAGGCATCATTCAGCAGATCGGGAACGGCAGGCTCTTCGGTGTGATTCCGATGCCGGTGATGATCTTCCTTGTTTATGCCGTCATCTGTACCTTTATCCTGAGCAAAACGGTTTTCGGACGGCGACTGTATGCCACGGGCGGCAACCCGGTTGCGTCCGAGCTTGTCGGTATTAAAACAAAAGGGACCGTTTTCGTCTCTTACATCATCTGCAGCATTTCAGCCGGTATCGGCGGCATCATCCTGGCCTCCCAGAACATGATTGCCGGGCCGACGACGGCCAGCGGCTACGAGGGCGGCGTCCTGACGGCGATGGTCGTCGGCGGGCTCAATCTGGCAGGCGGCGAGGGCGGCGTATCGGGAGCTATCTTCGGCGCGTTGCTGGTGGGCATCATCAACAACATGCTGAACCTTTTGGGCGTACCCTCCGACTACACGATGTTTGTCCAGGGCGTCATCATCATCGCGGCAGTCTCCCTCAATATGTACACCAGCCGCAGGAGCCAGGGTCTTCTGCGGGTCAGGCAGAGGAAGACAAACGCAAAGGTCCCAATGACGAAATAAGCGTCAGGAATGCAAAGCAGCAGGGGCGGATATTGATTCCGCCCCTGCTCTCAGGCGAAGCTGAAGCCGTGTGATATATGTAGGGCAAGAGCTCTGCTCTTGCCCTACATTGTTCATGTGATATAATGATCACATTCAGGAGGCAGATT
>JAAYBH010000441.1 GCA_012718935.1 Clostridiales bacterium | reverse complement strand
TGGAGAACGGCCGCGTCGCGCTTGACGGCCCGTGCTGTGACCTGATGGATAACGACTACGTAAAAAAAGCTTATCTGGGACTGTAAGCAGAAGCCCTTCCAAAAAAGGCAAAGAAATACCCGGGATACTGGCGGGAGCAAGCCCCCGCCCTACCATCCCGGGTGTTTATTTATTTGTTGTAAAATGTCCTTCCGTAGGCCTCGTACTCCTCGGTCAGCCAGCGCTTTCTGTTCTCCGCGCTGGTGTCTCCAATCGGGCCGTAGGCGCTGCCCCAGAAACAGAAGCCGCCGCCGGGGGCAAACCGGTCAATGACCTTTCTGACCTCGGATTTAACCAGCTCTTCGGAGGCGTGATCCCAGCCGGCAGGCCCCGAGGAGTCCCAGCAGCCGATGAGTCCCAGCTTGTTACCGTATTTCTTTTTTATACCGTCCAGGTCGTTCATGACCTGCGCGGGATTCCAGGCGATAATGCCGATTTCAAGCCAATCGTCAATAAAATCTTCGCAGCGGCCGCAGTTGTGGTGCACGATCGGGATTCCGGCGTCAATGGCGGGTTTGTTCTGCTGGTAATGGAACGGCTTAATCAATTCGCGGTACATTTCGAGGGATATAAACGGGCTCTTGGCAGTTGCCGTGTCGTCCAGCAGCTCCACCGTATCCGGCTTGTAATATTCAATGTATTTTTTGACTACCTCAACAAAAAAGTCGGCCATGTATTGGAACAGGGCCATGACCTCGTCCGGCTCCTCATACATTGCGCACAGGCCCTCCGAAAAGCCCATAAAAGCCATCAACTGCTGAAAATATCCAACATGGAAGGTGCCGTTGACGGCTGTCGTTTCCCTGTTGACGGAAGCCAGATCCTTTTTAGCCATCGCCTCCCAGTCAATATCGGACATATCAGGCGCTTTGACGATGTCGCGCCATTTCCTGATATCCGTAATCATAAACTTGTTCGGCACAGGCAGTGAGGCCCCGCCTGTTTCCGCTGTGGCGATGTGCTCAACGCCCCACATGTCAAAGCCGCCCTCCGGTGTCCGTCCGGCATTCAGGAACGCTGGGGGTACGGGTATGGTCGCCGGCGGGTGAGTTGCGTATTTATCGGGCGCCATCCCATACCTGGGGAGCCACAAAGGCTCCTCGCCGCGGATAAACATCATGAAATTATCTTTCTCAGTAATTTTTTTCAAGAGACTGAACTCCTTTTGTCGTTTATTTTCATGTTACAGGCAATCTGAAAAAATGGCAATAGAAGAATAATAGGTTTAATAATTCCGCCTGGGAAATGAGGGAGGCGGACACTGCCGGGAACTAAAACCGGCATATTTCAGCGGCGCCGCTTTCATCTGACAGATAGTCGCCCACAACCACCTCCGGGCGCTCGAATTTCCCGTGATAATCACTCCCGCCCGTCATGAAGAGACGGTAATTTTCGGCGCATTCCCTGATGACGCTTTGATCGCCTGCGCTGTTGGAGGGGTGATTGAGCTCGAGCCCCGCCAGGCCGCAGCGGACAAGCTCCGGGACCAGAAAGAAATTTTGCTGCTGGCCCGGATGGGCAAGCACGGCTTTCCCGCCGGCCTCACGGACGGCCGCGACGGCGTCGAACGCGTCGATATATGGGATATCGAAGTGGCAGATGCCTTTATTTTTAAAGGTTTTCTTATAGAAGGAACCGAACATCTCGTCCGCCTGCCCGGTTGAAACGAGATAATCCATCACGTGCTGCTTGTACAGATATTTCCCGCCGGCAGGCTTCAGCTTGCCGATGTCTATTTCAAAACCGTGTTCTTGAAGCACTGCGATCTGGTGCAGCGTGTTTTTGTGGCGCGCCTCTAGAAGCGGCTGCGTCAGCGCCTCGACGGTCTCGGGGATTTCGATATGATAACCGAGGATATGGACATGCCGGCCGCTGCTTTTGTCTGTGGCGGATATCTCCAGCCCCGGTACAATTTTAAGTTTTTCATGTGCCGGCGTCTGCGCCAGGTGCGAAAACGTGTCGTGATCGGTGATGGCAATGGCGTCAAGACCTTTGTCCTCGGCCATTGATATGATCTCCGGAATCGACGCGGCGCCGTCAGAAAAGGTGGAATGAATATGCAGATCGGCTTTGAGCATTTTTAATGCCTCCGGAATGTTGGTTGTCGACAAATCCTTTTTGTAGGGGCGGACCTCGTGGTTTCAATACATCATTTCAATCGCCTTGATCTTTTCATACAGCATCCTGTTCACCGGAACGTTAACCCCGTGCTTTTCGGCTAGTTCCAGGATCGTCCCGCCGAACATTTCAACCTCGCTGTAACGTCCGGCCTCGACGTCCTGCTGCATGGAGGGCTTTGCCCCGGGTGTCAGGCCGTCGATGATATTGCACCAGTAGTCGATATCCTTCCGCGCCAGCGTAATGCCTTCTTTTTCAGCGAGCCCGGCGACTTCTTCCATTGCCGAAATCATGAGAGCCCTGTACGGCCCGTCTTTCTGAATGCCGGCATAGTTGCACATGTAGACGGCGGTCGCCTGATTGCACCCGGCGTTGAGCATGAATTTGCTCCATTGCTTTTTTCGCATGTCCTCTGAAATCTCGTAAGGGATTCCTGTTTTTTCGAAAAAAGCTCCAACCGTCCTCACTTTTTCTGAAACTGTCCCCCGCGTAAAATCGCCGAAGCTGATAAAGCCCCTGTTTTGATAGGTCATCTCTGTCCCCGTTTTAACGGCATCCATGCCGTATACGATACACGGCAAAACCTTATCCGCCCCGTAGACCTTGCTGATATGCGCCTCGCTGCTGATGCCGTTTAAAAGCGAAAGAATTATTGTATCTGGCCCGACATGGTTTTTGATGGCTTTGACGGCATCGGCAAGGCCGTTGTATTTGACGGCGATCAATATGAGGTCGGCCGGCGTGCATTTTTCATCCGACGGGACATAGTAGAAATCACAGCGCTCGCCGTTTATATAAATGCCATCATTTTCATATCTGCCGATCCGGTCGCGGTCGGCAACGATGCGGAGGCTTTCCTTAGCCAACGCTTTTGACAGCTGGTGCGCATACAAAATGCCGATAGCGCCCAGGCCTATGAGTGATACGGTTTTAATTTCCATTGCATTCTCCGTTAAAATATCGATCGATCTGCTTATGTCAGCCGCCGGTGCTCTCTTTTAGAAGCGCGTAGACATCCGGCAGAGCCTTTTCCACATTCAGGGGCTTCAGAGCGGTATTCGTAAATGCATGGAGCGTTTCGCCTGTGGCCAGCAAGGTATTCGTTGTGGTATTGACGACCTCGTACGACAGGAGGAGCCTGACGCGGGTCAGCTGCTTCAGGCTTGTAATGACGGCAATTTCGTCCTCGTATCGCGCGGGGCTTTTAAACCGGGCGGTGATCTCATACAGCGGCAGGAAAACACCCCTCGCCTCCAATTCCGAATAGGAGATCCCGGCCTGTTTGATAAAGTCCGTTCTCCCCGCTTCAAACCAGACAGCGTAATTGGAATGGTGGACGATGCCCATCCGGTCCGTCTCCGCATAACGCACCGTCAGCCGTGTTTCTGTTTTCATCGAATCGCTCCTTCAAGTACTGCGACTCATATTCTACAGTTATTTCGTCATTTTTTCAATCATATGACTGCCAATTGAATGAAATTATGCGTAAAGGCGGGAGCAAGCCCCCCGCCCTTGTATATAGCCGTTGTGAAATGACGCGAATTACTCAGCTGACGATCCGTTTGGCGCCGTACCAGGTTTTTGCGTACCAGCCGCTCTCAATGCTGCTCATGATCACACCTGTTCTCTCCGTCGACGCGTTTACGAATTTGCCGTCACCGTAGTAAAGCCCGACATGGGTGACAGATCTGCCGCCGTTTGAGGAGAAGAACACCAGATCGCCGGGCTGCAGCTCCGTTTTACTCACGGAAACACCGTTGTTTTTGTACTGCTGGGAGGCTGTTCTGGACATTGAATACCCGAACTGCTTGAGAACATAATATGTCAGGCCGGAGCAGTCGAAACCGCCGGACTTTGGCGTCGCGGAGCCGTAGATATATTGGTAACCGACGAATTGGCGGGCGTACTCGGCAATTTCCTGTCCCTTCGAGGATACGGCGGATAAAACGGTGGGCCCGGATCGGGAACCGGTCGACAGCGTGATGAAGTCAGAGCGGATATAGCCTGTCATTCCGTTATATTGGACCTTATACCAGCCGTTGTCGATCCCGATGATACCCATGGCTGTCCCGGCTGAATAGGTGCCGAGGACAGAACCTGAGGTAGAGGGCGTGCTGCGCATCCGTACCTGGTTGTCGGCCAGCACACCGGCTGCCGTGAAATTCTTTACGGTTCCGGTATCCGATATGTACAGTGCCGCCGCATAACCGTCGATACCGCCGCTGTTGACGTGATACCAGCCGTCGTTTATGATATCCAGTATGACGACGGTGCTGTCCTTTTTAACAGTCGCCGTGATTGCCCCGGTTGTAGAGGGCTCCGTTCTGATGTTCAGAGCGGTGGCGGATACCTTGCCGGCGCCGTAAGCCTGCGAGGCTGCGGATGCTTTGAAAAGCAGCAGGGCTGTCAGGATTGAAAACAAAAAAATCAGGATTAAAAGTTTTTTATGTACTTTCATTACCGTCCCTTTCTCTTAGATCGCTGGGTATATTTATAGTGCAGTCTATTGTAACCGATTTGTAATCATTTTGTCAACTGTTGTAATTTGGCAAATGATACCGCGATCGAGATGAAAATATGACCGGTGGGAAATATCAGCTTTTGCTTGCATCCTGCTTATTATGAAGAGTATAGTAATAAAAGCAGACCGAAAGGGTGAAACGTATGTATGACAATATACTTGAGGCGATTGGCCGTACGCCGCTCGTCAAAATCAACAAGCTGAATCCGAAGCCGCGCGTTCAGCTGTACGCCAAGCTGGAGGGGTTCAACCCCACCGGCAGCATCAAGGACAGGATCGCGCTCAAGATGGTTGAGCAGGCCGAGGAAAGCGGAGCGCTCACAAAAGGGAAAACGATCATTGAACCGACCTCGGGCAATACGGGCATCGGGCTGGCGATGATCGGCGCCGTCAAGGGCTACGATGTGGAAATCGTGATGAGCTCGGCGGTCTCCGTAGAGCGGCGCAAGATGATCGAAGCATTCGGCGGAAAAACAACACTTACCGACCCTGCTCAGGGCACCGACGGCGCAATCCGAAAAGCGCACGAGCTTGTGGAAAAAAATCCGGACAAATATTTCATGCCCAATCAGTTTTCCAATGAATACAATAAGCTCGCCCACTACTACACCACGGCAAACGAGATATGGGACGATACGGAAGGGCGCGTCACGCATTTTGTCTCGGCGCTCGGGACGTCGGGGACGATCATGGGCGTCGGCATGGGGCTCAAAAGCAGGAACCCGGATATACAGATCATTGAAGCCCAGCCTGTCAAAGGCCACTATATTCAAGGACTCAAAAACATGCAGGAGGCCATTGTGCCGGAGATTTACGACGCGTCGAAGATCGACAGGCATGTGATGATCGAGTCTGAGGAAGCGTTTGAAATGGCGCGCGCCATCGTCCACCAGGAGGGCATATTTGTCGGCATGTCCAGCGGCGCCGCAATGCTGGCGGCTCTCGAGACGGTCAAGGACCTGGAGGAGGGTTTCGTCGTCGTCCTGTTCGCCGACAGAGGCGAAAAATACTTAAGCACCAACTTGTTTTAACGTCCGGAGAATTAAAAAGCCGCTGCTCATCAGGGCAGCGGCACTCATATTTTATGCTCTAATAGACGACGACCGTTGTGTTTACGGCGATGTTATCGTAGATCCATGCCACATCCTCGTCGTACATCCGCACACAGCCGTGGCTGACGGGGAAGCCGATTCTGGCGTCGTTGACATTCGTCGTTCCCGGTTCATACAGCCGGGAATGGAAGCCGTAGGCATAGTTCAGGAAGAAGATGACCGGTTTCACCGTATATGTTTTTGTGGTCCAGCCCCTTGCGCTTCTGCCGATGACTTTGAAAACGCCGGTGGGGGTGTCATGTCCGGAAGCGCCCGTTCCGACGATGCAGGTTTTGACGAGGCTCCATTGACCGGCCGATCCGGTAAAGACATTGACGCGCTGGTGCGTGATGTTGACCCAGATAAGATATTCGGTTTTGCTGGAGTAGCCCTTCGCGTTGACCCACGCGTTTTTGACGGTATCGTTATAATCGTTCGATTCAGCCCACGCAAGCGTGTGATCGCCCGTGTAACCGGTTGTGACAAGCGAAAGCACCTCCGACGCGTCAAACTTTGTGGGCGGTTGGACCGTTACGGTTTTTTCGGACCGGATTTCCTGGTAATAACCGCCCGAATCGCTGTAGCTCAGGACAAAAGTCACCGTTACCGATGTCTGCGCGCCGTCGGTTTTAATATCGTAATCAAGCGATACGGTATCCGTGGCGCCGACGTCCAACTCGAACAGCGATATCAAAATGTCGTCAATATACCATGCGCCCCGGCAAAGCCTGCTGGTGTCCGGCGCTTTGATAGCGGCGGATGCTTTCAGCTTTTCATAAGCGGATAGATGCTCAGGCGCCGTGAGTGTGATACTGACGTCGTTGAGGCCGTAGCCCTTATTAGAGGCAGTATTGACGGTATTGGCGGTGATGCTGCTGTTTTTCGCATTATCCAGCAGCTTAAGCAGTGTTCCGGTTCCGCTGATCACGGTATTTGGCCCGAACACACTGCATTCGCGCACAAGGCCGGTGACAGACAATGCGTTGCCGGCGCCTGATACCAATACTTTGACAGAATCGACCGCGGCGCCGGGCGCCACGGTTATCTTGTTGTTACTGCCGCTGACCAGCAGGCTTTTGATGGAACCGGTGATAACAACTTCCCTGTTGCTGCCGGTGACTTCCACATTCGGAACGGCGCCTAGCGTGATTTTTCCGCCGCCCGTTCCGACAACCGCCGTTTTGATGTCGGATGTGAAGCCCGGACTGAACACCGCGTCGCCGCCCGCTGCGGCGAAGACAAGCCTGTCGATTTTACAGGTGGAAAGGGATAATGTGCCGAGCCTGTCACTGCGCAGAATAACCGACGGCGCGGTGATATTCTGCAGCCGTATGTTTGACGACGCACAGTCAAAATAGACGCCGCCGGAGAACTGCGCACCGGAGATGGAAGCGTCGCCTGAGAAAACGGCGCCGCCCGGAACGGACGACAGGCCCGTGACGTCTTTTTTGTATTCCGGTAGTATCTTGTATATAACCGTCAGAAATTCGGCGCGTGAAATGCTGCGATTCATATGTAGGGCGCCGTTTATCCCTCCCACAAAGCCTCGGGAAACAAGCGCCGCCGCAGCGGGGCGGTATGCGCCGCTGAGTGTGTTGCCGTCGGAAAATTTCGAAAGAACGGACATATCCTGGTCTGCGCCGATCAGCTGAAAAGCTTCTGCCAGTACGGTAAAGGCTTTGCCGCGCGTGACGGTTTGGGCCTTATCAAAATGGCCGCCTGCCGGGTCGGCTGTTCCGTCTGCCGAAAGGACGCTGCACACGATCGTGAGCATCTCGGCCCAGGTGATCGGGTCGTCTTGTCTCAGGCTGCCCCCCGCATCCTCGATCAGCGTATCGTTCAATGCCCGGAGCAGCGTGCTTTCAGCCCAGTGGCCCCGGATATCGCTGTACCCGGCGCCGACGGCTATAGCGCTGCCGGTGCCGGTAAGAAGAATTAAACAAAGAACGAATGAGACAAGTCTGCCGATGATCTTTTTCATGCGGTTCTCCTAAAAAAGCAATGTCAATACAAGGCGCAGACGGTTTTCAATCTGCGCGCGTACCCAACACGATCATACAAAAATTATTGTAAAAAACCTGATGCATTATGCCGCTTAAAAATTCCCAATGCGCTGCCGGCCGTCTTCCTTGCTACTTCGACAGCTGCCGGCCGGGCTCCGGTTCAATCCTGATTTTTCCTGAGAGGATCAGATTAAGGAGGGCGATGACGGCTGCTGCGATAAATACGGCCTGATATCCGACGGCTGCCCAGAGGAGCCCGCCGAAAACGGGGATGACCATGGAGGCGATATGCTGCAGGCTTGTTCCGGTAGAGAGCGTCGGCGTCACGTCGGCGAGGTCGACGGCAATTTTACGTACATATGTTGACCGGGCCATTTCGACGGCGGCCATGGAATTGTCGATAATGTAGCAGCCGGCGATGATCACAACGGCGACGCCGGCCGAGAAGATATCCGCGGAAAACGCATATCCGAGGCAGATGACAAACAGCAGCGCGGCCTCCAATGTCAGAACAAACCGTTCGCCGCGGTGGTCGATCATCCGGCCGATCATTTTTCTTGTGCCGATGCTGACGACGGCAATGATGATGCCCAGGATGGCGAAAGTCTGCGGCTTCAGGTCAAATACCTTGATAAGGACCCAGGGCGCGAACGTCATGAAGATCTGATTACGGGCGCCGCTGATGATAGCCAGAACATAATAGAGCGCATATCGTTTTCTGAAAACAAACCTGATTTTTCTCGTCTCGGGTTTTCCCTTTTTCATGAATCCCAGCATCAACGCCGCAATGACATAAAGAACAGAGGCGGTGACAAAGGCGGCCTGATAGGAGATATGCAGATAATTGAACCCGATGAAGACAAAAACGAATGCGGCGATACCCCCGACCAGACTGAACGCGCTGACGGTTCCGAGCCGGGCGCCGTAGGACTCCCTTTTTGACAGGGACATCCCGATGGACGGTGTGACTGGGAAAACCATGTGGCTGCCCAGGCTGTACATCATCATCCAGATGATCATGACCGAATACAGCGGAGTCAGAAGACCGAGGCCAAGCATGCCGAGCCCTGCCGCAAGCATTCCGAACATGGCGATCCGGATATCACCGAGAAAATTCAGCAGCGCCAGTATCACCATAATGAAGAGGCCCGGCGCCTCCCGCGGGACTTCCAGAAAGCCTCTTGCTTCCTCCGAGAGCTTGTACACATCGCTTAAGTAATTGTTAAAAATTGACGTGTTGATACCGCTTGCAATACCGGCGAACAGCCCTGATATCAGGAACAACGAAAAATCCCTGTCCGACCGGTACTTTGCAAAGAGCCGCCCGAGGCCTTTTCTGTGTGCGGGTTCGGTGTTATTTACTTGTAAGTCTTCCATTGTCCCAGCCCTTCCGCGGAGTTAGTTTGATTATAGCATACCACTCCGGCAGGAACAACAAAACCATACACAAATCTGAATGAAAATGGAGACATATTTGTGAGGCTATACAGCCGATCCTGAAAATATAAAAGGATATACCCGTCAGGGCATATCCTTCGATACCTATATTTCAAGCAGAATTTATCTTTGTCTTGAAAAACAGTCGCTGCAGTAAACAGGACGGTCGTCTCTCGGCTGGAACGGAACTCTTGCCTCGTTGCCGCACGATGCGCACGTGGCTGTGAACAGTTCTCTCTGGCCGGAGCCGCCGTTCTTTCTGGCGTTGCGGCAGGGCTTGCATCTCTGGGGCTCGTTCTGGAAACCTTTTTCTGCGTAGAAATCCTGTTCGCTTGCCGTGAAGATAAATTCTGCGCCGCAATCTTTGCAAATGAGTGTCTTGTCTTGGTTCATTAAATGGGATACCTCAATTTTAAATATTTGCTGAATATAATACCCAGCGTGTTTTTATATTATATACACTATTTTGAAAAATGTCAAAACATAAATTTTGTTGGTCCAGTGATTTTTCAGTGCGATACGGTCAGAACCATTTTCTTTTTCTGAAGAAGTAGAAAGCACAGCGGCGACCGGTAAATGAATACACTGCCATTATATATCAGATTTCGCAAAAAAACAGGTACAGGATTGTTTTGTAAAACTTAATTTGATACGATAGCAAGGAAAAATATTACAGGCGGGTGTTATGAGATGTTGATAGAGAAAAGCAATATTCGCAAAGATTGCCTGAAGGGAAAGAACGTTCTTGTCACAGGGGGCGGCGGCGGTATCGGCATGGAGACGGTGCGCGCGCTTGTATGGCTGGGAGCCGATGTCATCATCGCCGAAGCCGATGAGCAGAAGGGTTTGTATGCCGAAAAAGCCGTCAATGAGGAACTGGGGACTGACAGGGCGCATTTTTTTAAGGTCGATCTGAGCGACGAAACGCAGATAGATAAGCTCCACGCCTACATTGTTGAGCGATTCGGGTTCCTTGACGTTATTTTTAATAACGCTACGATTGCGCCGATGGGTGCAGTTGAAGAAGTTGACGTCTCGCTCTGGGACAAGAGTTATGCCGTTAATCTGCGGGCGCCGGTGCTGCTGATTCGACGGTTCCTTCCGGAAATGAAAAAATGTCGTGAAGGGATAATCGTCTTTGTCCCATCCTCCGGGGCTGCGCCCTACATGAGCGCTTACGAGGTTTTCAAAACGGCTCAGGTTGAGCTCTGCAATACCCTGGTCGGAGAACTGGAGGACACAGGCATTATCGCTTATTCGATCGGGCCGGGGCTCGTCAAGACGGAAACTGCGATGAAAAGCATCGAGATTGTTGCAGGACGGATGAAAATGTCGCTTGAAGAATTCTATCGGATGAACGAGAGCAAAATGATCGGCGTCGAATCCGCAGGGACAGGCTTTGCAGCTTCCGTCGCGCTGGCCGAAAGATATAATGGCCAGGAAATCGGTGCCATACAGGTTTTGATTGATGCGAAGGTATATGAGGGCAACGCAGGTGAGGGCGTACCGCTGCGGCTTGATGAAAAAAAGCAGGACGAATTGAAAAAAACACTGGTCCGTGTCATTGACACATACCGTGAGCAATATGACGGTTGGATGAAGCGGAATATTTTCGAGAAGCAGTGGGTTCTCCGGGACTTCAAAAAAACAGTGGGCATGTCGGTTGATGATATGAACGCCAGAATGGACATGACCGCAGACAACCTGTCGCGGAGCGATATTTCCCAGCTCGGGGCCTTCGGGTATGAGCTGAAGCTGCTCAAAACCTATTATGACAGACAGTACAAGCTGCTGCAGGGGTATGAGAAAGATCCGAAGAAGCTGAGGGAGAACTCGGATATCATCACATCCTGGATTTATGATATCGACAACGTCCTGAGCTTGATGTAACATTAGAAATAACGAAAGCTCCGTTAGAAAGGTGTTAAAACCATGCCGCAGTATTTTGAAGCCGCGATGATCATCTGCTTTGGCATCTCCTGGCCGATGTCTGTACTGAAGTCCTGGAGGTCGAGGACAACAAAAGGGAAGAGCCTTCTCTTTGAAATATTTATCCTCATCGGTTACCTCTGCGGGATCGCCGGAAAATTCATGACGCATAATGTCACATATGTTCTCGTTTTCTACATGATCAATACCGTTATGGTCCTCATCGACCTGGCGCTCTATTACCGGAACAGCAGGCTCGACAAAAGTTTATCGGGCGGAGAATAGCGCTTAGCCAGTATAGACTGCTGTTAAGCAGCACGTCAAGCACTGCTAAAGCCGGCGGACGAAATGCGTCCGCCGGCTGTTTGCACATTTTCGTTTAATCCTTTAGCAGCTTCTTATAATACATATTAGTGCCGTATAAAGCAGCGGCCGGGTTGTGCATCAGAACGCGGTCCTTGGCAATGAGCGTCGTGCAGAAGGCTTGCGAGTGGCGGTAAAACAGGCTGTCATGGCCGACGCATAAGCCGACTACGATATTCAGGTCCGTTCCCGCCCTGTTCAGTACCTCAGCCTGCAATATCGGATTGCACATGATCGGGCCGGAATTCGTAATGTGGGCTTCCGGTACGCCAACGTCGGTCTTCGGGTTGTTCCCGATTTTGCAGACCGCCGCATAGACCTCAAAGCCGTGCTTCCTCAGAATACGGGCAAGGACGCGGCTCTCCTCCAGAAGACCGCCGCAGGTGGCGATCCCCAGCTTTTTGTAGCCCATCCGCTTTGCGAAGCTGATCGTATCCTCGACACGAGTCGTCCTGCAGTACGTTTCGTCCTCAATCTCCGCCGCGCTGACCGCCATTTTTTGAAGCACCGGGTCGTCGAGGTATTTCTGCAGTACCGCCTCGATTACCCCGCGCGACAGGGATTTTGTCAGGCAGAATTCCGGGAAGGTCCCGCCCCCCGGCACCATGCATCCCTTCAGACCGCAATCCACGCAGGAATGGCATGTGTTCTGATCCAAAATAACACCTTCTCTTAAATAAGTATAATCCATCGATTGAATCCACCGTATCACAGGGCATTGGAGAAGTCAATCTGCTCTTTGCCCGCGGCGATAAGGTGGTACACAGGAGATAGCACGTCATTGACTTGAATAGACCGGAATGTTAACATAGTAATAGAAGTGAACAAGGGGTGAATGGATTGGAGCATAACGCAGACTATACGGCGTCGGACGCCATGACGGACGCGCTGGTTGCCGCGGGTGTGACGCATGTTTTCATCAATTCGGGGACGGATTATCCGCCGATTATTGAAAGCTGGGCGAAGTATGAGGCGACCGGCAGGAAGAAGCCGGAGATCATCATCAGCCCCCATGAGTATGCGGCGCTCTCCGCCGCACAGGGATACGCGCAGCTGACCGGCAGGGCGGCGGCGGTATTCGTCCATGTGGATGTGGGAACGCAGAACATGGGAGGCGCCGTTCATAACGCCTTCCGCTGCCGGGTGCCGGTTTATATTTTCGCGGGTATTTCTCCGTTCACCATGGAGAACGAGCTCGCCGGCGGGAGGAACGCTCAGATCCAGTTTTTGCAGGATGTCCGCGACCAGGCCGGCATTGTCCGCAGCTACACGAAGATGAATTTTGAATTGAGCAGCGGAAAAAACGTGCAGCAGATGGTCTTCAGGGCACTCCAACTGGCGCTGAGCGAGCCGAAGGGTCCGGTTTACACGATGGCGTCAAGGGAGATATTGGAGGAGGAGGGCCGCGACATCAAAGCCGACCTGAGCCTCTGGCCGCCGGTTGCCCCGGGCGGTCTTGACGGCGATTCACCCGAGCTTGTGATCGACGCGCTGCTCGGCGCGGAAAAACCGCTCATTGTCACCTCTTATCTCGGCAGAAACACTCAGAGCGTCGGCGAGCTCGTTAAAATCAGCGAACGGCTTGCCATTCCCGTCGTAGAGATGAATCAGTACACGATGAATTTTCCCGGGGATAACAGTATGCATCTCGGTTTCGATTCCCACAGCCTGATTAAGGAAGCCGATCTGATTCTTGTTATTGACAGCGACGTCCCATGGGTGCCGGCCATTGCCAAACCAAAGGACAGCTGCCGTGTCTTTTATATTGACAGCGACCCGATCAAGGAGCATATGCCGCTGTGGTATATCCCGTCTGAGCGCTTTATGAAAGCCGACTCCTGCGCGGCATTGATGCAGCTGAACAAATGCCTTGATACGAAATATCTGGAGATCATACAGGATGTCATTGAAGAACGGCGGATAAAGGTGACGGCGCTTCATGAAGACATGAAAAGCCGCCGGACCGGCGCGGAGGCGGAGGAGGCGCGCTTATCGTCGGAATTCGTGGTGAAATGTATCCGCGAGGTCATCGACGACGACACCGTTGTCTTAAACGAGACCATATCGGACCACGCGGCTGTGGAGCGCCATCTGCCGCGAAACAAGCCTGGCACGCTGTTCTGGAGCGGCGGCAGCTCCCTGGGCTGGCACGGCGGCGCGGCCGTCGGCATGAAGCTGGCATGCCCTGAGAAAGATATTATCGCGCTGACAGGCGACGGGACATATATTTTTTCCTGCCCCACCGCGGTCTACTGGATGGCGAAAAAATACAACGCGCCCTTTATGACGGTGATCTTTAACAATCAGGGCTGGAACGCGCCGAAGCTGATTACGAAAAATGAGCATCCCGACGGTTACGCGGCCGGTACAAACGCCTTCTGGACAAGCTTTAATCCGCCCGCGCAGCTGGACGCGGTTGCCGCGGCCGCGGGAGACGCATTTGCCCGGACTGTCACCGAGCCCGGAGAACTGAAAGCGGCGCTGCTGGAAGGGCGGCAAGCCGTTAAAAACGGAAAATGTGCAGTTATTAATGTCATGATGGACCCGGTCTGACCTTCAGCGGGTGTTCCGTCCGGGTTACACGTACAGCTCTCGTACCGCCTGGGTCAGCTGCCGCATCTGCTCGACAACATTCTCCGGCGATAGAATTCTGGCCTCGCTGCCAAAGCCGGCGATCCACGCCAGGAACTGCTGGCTGACGGCGACGCTGACGCTGATAATAAAATGCGCGTCGCCGGATTTGACGACGATCACGTCCTTGCCGAATCGATCGATCACGACGCCGATGAGGCGGTTCTCAAATTCGATGCGCACAGTCTCCTCGGCGCCGCTGAACATGGAAAACAGTTTTTTGGAATAGACCGCAATATCGAGATTTTGAAAATACTGCTGACCGTCCCGCCTTTCTCCGGTCACCGCGATATCCATCATTTTGTCGACCCTGTAATGCTTGATCATCGCGGCGTCCGAGTCGTAGCCGACCATATAGTAATTCTCGTCGTCCCAGGTCAGCGCGTACGGGCTGATGAGGTACCGTTCGCCGCTGCGTTTCAAGACCTTTTCCTTTGTAATGGAATACTCGAAATATTTAAAACTGATTTTTTTGTTGTCACAGATGCCGTTATGTATATTGTCAACGTTATAATAGATGCTCTCGTTCATCGTCTTGATGCGGTTGGCAACGTAGACCTGCCGCTGCAGGGACTGCCCCTCGTAGATACTGCAGAGGCTCTCTATTTTTCTGATCAGCTCCGTTGACTTTTTATGCGTGATAAATTTGGAGGACTGGACGCTGTCCACCAGCAGCTTGAGCTCCGGCAGCTCGAAGGTTTTACTGGCCAGAAAATAACCGGTGGTCTTGGACCGTGTGCTCTCGATGTCCAGCCCGAAAAACCGGAGCGCCTCAAGGTCGTCGTAAATGCTTTTCCTCTCGGCTTTGATATCGTAGCACCCCAGCTCCGCAATCAGTTCCGGCACGGACAGCGCGTGGTGCTCGTCTGTCTTTTCCTGCAGGATTTTCATCAGATACAGGAGCTTGAGCTTCTGGTTTGAGGACCTCGGCATGAAGTCACATCCCGTCGTTTTTTCTATAAATTGGCTATGTGGGCGCGGAGCGCACACATGCGCATAATACTGATATCCCTTTTTCATTGGGATATCAGTATTATATCAATGCAGGAACAGGCATACAAGAACCGAAAGGCAGAGTGCGGAAAAAATAACATTCCAGAACATGTCCGACCTGCCGGCGTTCCGCCGCCGGCGGCTCCGGGGTCTTCTGCGGTCATACGCACACCTGTCCTGCAGATAAATGATATCGTTGACGCGCATTTCGTCGTCCCATATGTCATCACGCTGCGTATTCACCGTTCTCATGATAATATCCTCCTTAACGTAACTTAGCCCTCTTTTACGCGGCTTCGATGGCGCGCAGCTCGCACCGCGCCTCATATTCATTATCTGCCGAGAAGAGAAATTCGCCCTGCTCATTGAGCACTTCCACATGGCCGCCGGCGTATCTGATCTTGTAGTCCATAACAGCACTTCCTTCCGTTATATATCACTCATTATCTTCATAATAACGCATCAAGTGTCCAATAAACCGGTCTAAAAACGAAAAAAGCGCAGTTTCAACTGCGCTTTTTTAGAAAATATTCATGTGTTGTCAAGGGCGTTCATGTTTTTATC